>JAZBNV010000132.1:0-53867 GCA_036350795.1 Marinilabiliaceae bacterium | reverse complement strand
TCTTACAATATCTCTTTTGTTTCTTATAAGGTCAAAGAACCTGTGGCCCTCACCCATCAGTTCTTTCCTTCTCTCTTCCAGTACCCTGTCAAGAGTTATAGGGAGTGCAACTGTTGCATCCGGATTAGCACGTTCAACGATTGCATTCAGGTATACTTCCGGATTGTCACCTCCACCTTTAACAGCAGCTTCGGCGGCTATAAGATAAAGTTCTGACAATCTGAAAATAGAAACATTGCTTGTTGTTGAGGAGGTAACGGGTGCACCACTGCCTTCAAAGTGGTCAACAATCATTGCCTTAGTATTTCCCTTACCGGGATATTTAAGAATACGGCCATAAGTGGAAGGATCGCCAACTGTACTGAGCTGATCGATATAAAGCATACCGTTACGGATATCATCGGGATCAGACCTTACCAGGTCAATAAGATCCTGTGAAGCTATAAACTGACCATATCCTTCCGGATCGGAAAGGTTATTTATTGACTCACCTCCTGTGTTATCAGCTGCACTGTTGATGCAGGAGAAAATGGTTTCAGAGGAAAAATCGTCTGCCCATGAATCTACATAGTCACTCCTGGACATAAGTTCATAGGGTCCGTTATCGATAACGTCAACTGCCATATCATAAGCATTATCATTATCTTCCATATAGAGATATACCCTTGCAAGCAGTGTTTTTGCGGCCCATGAATTAATCTTACCTCCTTTTTTATTTGTCTTAAGCAGTGGGATAGCAGTAGTAAGATCGTCGATTACCTGTGCATACACCTGTGCAACCGTGCTTCTTGGCTCTTTAGCATCCGGCAGAGCAACTGTAGTAACAATCGGTACACCGAGAGATGCACCCCCGTCGTGTGAATAAGGATAGCCATACCAGTTGCATAGTGCGAAGTGTGCAAAAGCCCTTATTGCAAGAGATTGTCCTATCATATCCTGCTTGGAGGCTTCATCGCTGTCAGACTCTGTGGTTAAGTTTTCAAGCATATTTATTACGGTATTGGCCTGCCTTATAATAGTGTAGGGCTGGGACCATATTCCACTCCTTGCATTGATAGCATCAAAATCGTAGCGATACTCGTCTTCAAGACGCCCGAAGTCAGGAACCTGGTGATCGTCAGAGCGCATGTCATTTGTTCCAATGTAACATTGACCGAGGAAGTCATTATCCTGCATCAGATCGTACACGCCATTCATCACTATCTCAATATCAGAAATCTTCTTGATATCTTCAGGAGCCTGTGCGCTGGTAGGGAATTCGTTAAGAAAATCTTCCGAACATGACTGAACCATAATAAAGAGGCCAATCAATAGGATCTTAAATATATATTTATAGTTTTTCATCATTTCATTCTTTTTTATTGGTATAATATTAGAAGCCTATATTGAAACCAAAGGTTACTGTCTTTACCTGTGGTATCTCAAAATATGCATCACCACTTACCCCACCGTGTTCCGGATCAACTATATCCTGCTGTGCAAAAGTCAGAAGATTTCTTCCTTCAATATAAATCATAGCATTGCTTAGCTTTAACTTCGATACAAGAGATTGCGGCAATGTGTAAGACAGTGATATGTTTTTCAGGCGCATGTAGCTGTTATCTAAGAGATACCTGGTTGAATATACATCTGAATTATTATTACCATTCCAGATTCTTTGTGGATGGGCCGCAATATCTCCGGGTTTCTGCCATCTGTCAACCTGGGGCTCGGGAACAACATATTTGGGACTACGTCCGTCATTCCATGACTTATAGCCGGAAGCATACCATATTTTACCACCTACGGCATAATTAAACCGGAAATTAAGGTTAAAACCTTTAAAGGATAAATCATTACCGATAGTTCCAAAGAAGTCAGGCTCTGGTCCGCCTACTACAGTAGGTTTTACCCTTGGATCAAGACCGTCGTGAACAATTTCATCAGTAATGTTCTCGTTATCATCCACAGCATAAAACATTGGTGAGCCATCAGCCGGATCGACACCTGCCCAGACGGGCACATAGAATGTCCAGTATGGAAGTCCTTCACGGTGTATGTACCTGCTGTCGATAATATCTTCGCCGTTATTCAGCTTAATAATCTTATTGCGGATTCTTGAAAACAAGAGGGTTGATGACCATTTGAAGTCACCTGCAATAACATTGTCAGTTCGAAGTTCCAGTTCGATACCCTTGTTCTCCATTTCTCCAATATTCACCATGGTGCTTCCTGCACCTATAGAAGGAGCAAGACGAAGGTTCATAAGCAGGTCGGATGTATTTCTTTTAAAGTATTCAATACTACCGTTAATCCTGTTAATGATTCCAAAATCCAGGCCTATATTGTAATTCTTATTCTTTTCCCAGGTGAGGTTAGGGCTTGCTATCTGGTCTTCCACTGCAGCTCCCATGCCATCGTATGCTCCTGTATAACTGTACAGGGCAAGGTGGTCATATAATCCACCCGGAAGTGTTCCACTTGTTCCGTATGATGCCCTTACTTTCAGGTCGCTGATAAAATTCAGGTCAGACATAAAATCCTCTTCACTTACTCTCCATGCTCCTGACAATGACCAGAAATTTGCCCATCTCTCGTTTATACCCAGCCGGGAGCTTCCATCCCTACGTATACTGGAAGAGAAATAATACTTTTTATCAAAATCATAGTTAACTCTTGATAAATAGGAGATAATTGTGCTTCCGCTTTCATATCCTGAAGCACTTACCGGGTTAGCTGTTACTGAAAGAACTCCCAGACTTTCATTTGGCAGTCCTTCTCCGCCGGCTGAAAAGTATACTGTGCTGTAACGTTCGGCCTCAAAAGCTCCTATTACGTTAACATGATGTACATCCTGGAATGTTTTATCGAAGGTTATAAGGTTAGAGGTAGAAGCTTTTTTTACCTGGTTATTCCTGTTATAGACTTCACCTCCTACATCTTCACCTGATCTGGATAAGGGTGAATAGTAGTTATAATAGAAGCTGTTAACAAAGTCATAACTGTTGGTTGATCTCAATGTAACTGATTCAATGGGGCTTATTTCAAGGAAACCTGTACTCATGCTCCTCCATACCTTCGCACTGACTTCCATAAGATCGTATTCTCTCAGCAGGTTATAGTACCCTGCATTATCAAGTTCATATTTAAGCTCACCGTTTTCATCATATGGTGTTTCAGTTGGCCATGTATTCCTGTTAACGTTATAGAACGGACTGTTATAGGCTGTACCGTTATTAGCTACATCCTGATCAGTAATTGCGTTCATCAGGTTAACACCAAAATTAATTTTATCGCTGATTTTCTGGTTTATATTCAATCTGCCTGAGTATCTCAGGAAATCTGAGTTCAGAGCCAGACCTTCCTGGTCGAGTACGCTGGCTGATACATAGAAGGTAGTTTTATCATTACCGCCTGAAGCAGAAACTTCTGTTGTTTTTGAGCTTCCTTTTCTGAATAAGAGATCGTACCAGTCTACGTAACCATCTTCAGGCTCATACCATTTAAATTCTACCAGGGTAGCCTGGACTTCAGGGGCGCCTTCACCATAATAGTTTACCAGTGATTCCCTCATCAGCTCAACGAAATCGTCGCCGCTTGCTGCCTTATAATTCTCAACAGCAAAGTCTGAAATTCCGAAGGATGATTTAACAGAATATTTCGTGGCACCGCTTCTGCCTCTCTTGGTAGTTATAAGGATAACCCCGTTTGCGGCCCTGGAACCGTAGAGTGAGGCAGCAGCAGCATCTTTTAACACAGTAACATTGTCGATATCACCAGGGTTGAGAGTGGACATCAGGTTACCGCCTTCGTAAAGCTCTCCTGTTGTCATCGGGACTCCGTCTATTACGTAAAGTGGAGAGTTGGAAGCAGAGAATGATCCTCTGCCCCTGATCCTGATTTCTGAACCTGATCCTGGCTGACCACTTGTTTCTGCCACTGTTACACCGGCTATACTTCCGGCAAGGGCTTTTTCGAAAGAGGTAACCGGTACTTTTTCTATAGCTTCACTTTGTATGGCAGTTGCAGATCCTGTAAAAGAAACCTTACTCGCTGTTCCATAGGCAACAACTATTACATCATCAATTTTTTGAGTCGATTCAGCCAGGCTGATATTTATCGTAGTCCTGTTACCGACGGCAACTTCCTGAGGCATAAATCCAATAAATGAGAATTCCAGAATGGCATCAGAATCCGGAACCTGGAGTGAGTAAGTTCCATCCATATCTGTAGCTGTACCCTGAGATGTTCCTTTTATCTGGATTGTAACTCCTGGCATTGGTTCTCCTGTTGACTCTTCGGTGACCTTACCCGTAATACGGATATTCTGCGCGAAGATCATCTGAATTCCAATGCACATAATTAAATTAAATAGGATAATCTTTTTTTTCATAGTGAAATTTTTTACATAGGATTAGTTGAATTAGAAATTTCTTTCCGGTTCTTAACTTTATATCGGCTTATTTATCCGTATAAAATTTATTTACGTGTCTTTCATAGGCTATATAATTTAGGGTCGGTTAAATAATAGTGTTTTATTTTTTTTTGCATCTACACGATATATTCTATCGCTTTCTATTAGTAGCGCTTGCCCGATAATTGATTTATCAGCAAGGGGAATGTTTATGGGAAATACTTTATTTTCTTTAAGGGGTTCAATCAGTTCAACTTCAGTATGCCCCACAACTACCTGTCCGGCATCATAGAAGTCAAGGATAGTATTCAGCTCATGCTGTTGTATTTCAGGTATTTTACCACTTCTTTTTAGATATCCCCTGTACCATACCGGTCCGGTACTGCTTATTATCTTCCTGTCGTTATCAGTATAGTCCTCAGGATTGGTGTTCAGGAAATGCCTGAATCGGCTGTTTATCTCTTCAATCGAGAGACTGTCCTCAAACAGTGAAGGGGATATACCTGCATGTACAAATAGTGTGTTCCCGATTCTTTCCACAACATTTTTTGTACGCAACCATCTGCCTAATATTGATTCTTCATCGAAAATTTCCACGTAGGTCCTGTCAAGATTGGTCATCAGTCCGTAATATTTATTTGACAGGTATCTGATATCATTCTTTAATATCATTGCTTCATGGTTACCCATGAGGTAGTGTACCCTTCCACCAGCTTTTTCTGCCTGTTGTTCAAGGTTATAAATAAACCAGAGTGCTTCAGTTACACCATCGCCACGATCGAAGATATCTCCCATAAAAACCAGGTGGTTTGTTCCCCATATCCAGTTTTTGCGTTTATCGATTACCTTTCCAGCCCTGAGAATTTCAAGCATTCTTTCGTACTCGCCATGAATATCACCTATGGCGAATACCTTATTTTGCTCTTTATAAATGGAAGGCGGCACATCCGGATTAACTTCTATATTGTAATTGTTCCTGTCTTTTTTCAGACCAGGCACAGACAGAACCGGATTTGTTATCAGTACTGATTTTGACAGTATATAACTGCCTTTCTTATTATTTTCGTTTATATGATATTCCTGGATCATTGAGCTACTGTCGCTGATCAGGAAGTGAGGACCGTCAAAACAATCGGGCAGTTTCTTTTTATATAGTATGCACCCAATCGATAAAAGATATTCCTTAATCTCCGGCATGTTATTGATTATAGAGTAATCCAGTGCTGTCCAGCTGTCTTCATT
Source organism: Marinilabiliaceae bacterium (assembly GCA_036350795.1). Lineage (GTDB taxonomy): Bacteria > Bacteroidota > Bacteroidia > Bacteroidales > VadinHA17 > JAUVKT01. The sequence goes on along the minus strand of JAZBNV010000132.1, from coordinate 48,232 downwards.
TGGAATATTTATTTTTGCACCCTGCTTATAGAAATATTTTATAAGTTCAAAATTGTTATATTTTGCTGCATAGTGAAAAGCAGTATTCCGGTCATTGTTTATTACATTTACATCAGCCCCGGCTTCAATAAGCATTTCTGCAATTGGTATATTGTTGTACCTGGCAGCAAACATTAAGGGAGTCTTTGTTCCATCGCGTTTTTCTATATCAGCACCTCTTTTTATAAGAAAGCTGGCTGATATGGTTTTGTTATACTCAATGGCATATGACAGAAGAGTCCTCTTTTCTTCGCCGTATCGCTTGTTAATAAGTGATTTATCGTTCAGTTCCTGTGCCAGGGCAGCAGTATCTTCAGTAAGTATTAAATCAAGAAGATTATTATCATATTTATCAGTTGGCTGGCCTGATGCAGAAAGGCCAGCAATAAAAATTGCAGCAATAATGAAAAAGCAGGTTCGGGATAAATATTTCATAGAAGGCTTTGTATGTATTAAACTTTATTATAAAGTTCGTATACAAGCCTTTCCCGATGAAATTTGAAGCTAATATAACTTAACTACAAAACAGCATTGTTCACAGATTCCATAATACAAAAACACTCACCTATTAATACATTAGTGATACATCATTGAAATGATCTTAGGAATTGCGAAAAATAAGCAGATCAGAAGTTAGACAGAAACTGCGTCAGGTTAAGGTCTGTATTGGCTAATCCAAGTTTCTTTCTCAATCGGGTTCGTGCTATATTTATACTGTGGGGAGTTTGGTTTGTTATTTCAGAAATTTCCTTGGTAGAGAAGTCTAAGCGCAAGAAAGCAGAAAGTCTCTTTTCATTATTTGACAGCTCCGGATATTTCTGCATCAGGTTTTCATAGAAGTTTTTGTGAACCTGTAGAAATCTTATTTCGAAGTCGTTCCAGATATCCGGGTTCGTGTTCTTTTTTAGCTCATTAATTATATCCTTGATTAATGGTATATTTTCTTCCTTAATATTGGTAAGCGACTCATTCAGCCGGAATATTACATCATTAACAATTTCATTTCTTTTTACAAGGTTAATGGTATTTGCAGCAATTTCTTTTTGCTTGATTTCCAGTTCGTATTCAATTTGTTTCTTCTCGAGACTGGTATTCTGTATGATCAGCTTCTGCTTTCCGATCTTTATTTTTTGTCTTGAATAAAGCAGGGTAAATATAACCAGGAGCAGTATAATGATAATAAATGATGCGTACAGGATAATTTTTACTTTCTGGTCGTAAAGTTTATGTGCCTTGTCCTGCTGCATTATATTATATTCCATTTCGAGCAGGGCAATGTTTTTGATTTTTTCAAGATTAAACAGACTGTCACTATATAACTGATTCTTTTTCAGATATTCATAGGCACTCTTATTATCTCCAAACTGGCTAAAGACTTCACTCATTTCAAGTGTTATATTCTTTAGATACTCAAGCCTGCCCAGTTCAATATACTTATCATAGGCAGTCAGATAGTTATTAAGCGACTGCTTTTCATCACCTGTCATAAGGTAATATCTGCCATATGATCTGTATCCTGATGCAATTCCTCTTTTGTAATCAATGCTGGAATGGAGTTCAAGTCCCCTTTGAATTAACTCATATGCCCTGCTGAAATCTCCCTTGTCGAGGTAGATATTTCCCATATTATTCAGTATTGTACCCTGGTTTTTCTCAGATGAGCTCATTTTTTGACGTATTTCCAGGGCACGGGAATAGTAGTCAAGGGCAAGATCGTTTTTATTGTCAATTCTGTGAACCACACCAATATTATTGTAGCTCAGGGCAATTCCATCCAGATCATTTATAGCCATGCTAAGTTCCAGGCTTTTACCGTAGAATTCAATAGACTTTTTGAAGTCAGCCTGATACTTATATAGACTTCCCATGCAGTTATAAATATTCGAAAGGCCGGATGTGTCATTCAGTGTCTCGTAAATGCTCATTCCCTCAAGGCATTTACCCATAGAACGCTCGTAAAACCCTTTCTTCTTATAGACATCTGCAAGGGCAAAGCAGAGATCGGCTGTCCCCTGATCATCTCCTATATCAGAATAAATATCGTAGGCTGTAATATACTTTTCAATAGCCTCTTCATACTTGTCGTCAGATTCCAGCAGACTTCCGATTATGCTGTTTATTTCAGCTACTGCAGGCCTGTTATCTTTATTCTCAAGCTCAATAAGAGTATACATGGCATACTGTAGTACTTCATCGCGGTTAGCTTCGCTATATGAAGTTGTGTCAGATCTTAGTATATTGAGTCTTTCTTCAGCAGAAAGCGACTTTCCCAATTTAGATATAAGTGGATCTGGTAATGAATCTACCTGTGAAAACGACAGCTCAGTGGCCAGGGAGATAATCATTATTACTATGATGTACCTGCCGGTAAGGTTAACATTGTTTGTTATCAAGCTCATCTCTTGTCTTATACCAGTTATATTGAGTTCTTGGATTCCTGACAATATAGCAAAAATCAAACAATAATATGAGCAGACCTTCAAAATTGCTTATGTAATTACCAGTCACTTATTTAGTAACCCTTGTTGCCAGGTAATGAGTTATTGGCTCCATCAGTCCTTCATTCTTCTTAGTTTTCAGTATTTTTGATCTTCAATTTACATATTATTGTGTTAGTACTGCTAAATATCCCTGAGGGCCTTTCTGTAGGTTTCAATTGCCCTGTTTCGGGCATAGCTATGATCGACTATCGGTTCGGGATATCCCTGGCTGCTTAATTCAGGCAGCCATTTTTTTACATAATCAAGCTTACTGTCGAATTTCTTTAGTTGCTCCGAGGGATTAAATACCCTGAAGTAGGGTGCGGCATCACATCCTGTTCCGGCAGCCCATTGCCAGTTACCGTTATTAGATGAGAGCTCGTAATCAAGCAGCTTCTCAGCAAAATATGCTTCTCCCCATCTCCAGTCAATAAGCAGGTGTTTACAAAGAAAGCCTGCCGTAACCATTCTTACCCTGTTATGCATGTAACCGGTCTGCATAAGCTGTCGCATACCTGCATCCACTAAAGGATAGCCGGTCTGTCCCTTACACCAGGCCTCAAATTCACTTTCATTATTTCTCCACCGGATATTATCATACTTCCTTTTGAAATTACCGGTAACAACATCGGGAAAACTAAACAGAATCTGCATAAAAAATTCGCGCCAGATAAGTTCGTTAAGAAAGGAGATGTTACCGGGTTTAAGGCCTTTAATAATATCCCTTATACTCACCGTTCCAAAGCGCAGGTGAGGTCCCAGCATGCTTGTTCCATCTATTGCGGGGTAATTCCTGGTCCCTTCGTAATTATCTGCAACATCCAGCTTATATGGTTTCACTTTTATTGTAGATTGTTTAAAACCCAGGTCGCCTGGTTCCGGAAACCTGGACTCAATCCTGGCAAACGAATTTTTATCAATCAGGGCTGCAGACTTTATACCCTCAGCCCGGTACCTTTTAAGCCAGGTATTCTTATATGGAGTAAATACAGTATATGGTGTAGCGTCGGGTTTTACAATCTCCTTCTTTTCAAATATAACCTGGTCTTTGAATTCACGGCACTTAATCCCTTTTGTTTCCAGAAGTTTACATATTCTGAAGTCTCTCTCCAGGGCATAGGGTTCATAATCCCTGTTATAGTAAACTTCCGATATATTATATTTTTTTATTAAGGCGCTCCAGACATTATAGGGGTCTCCTTTTAATATCTCCAGGGCACTCTGGCAACTGCTAAGGAAGGTATTAATTTTTGTGAGATTATCATAAATAAAGCTAATCCTTGGGTCGTCTGAGGGCAACTCTTCGGTAATATTATCGTCAAAAATAAAAATTGGTAAAACCATTTTCCCGGATCCCAGTGCTGCAGCCAGGCCTGTATTGTCATTAATCCGGAGGTCTCTTCTAAACCAGAATATATTTATTACCTGTTCCATTTATCATAGTTCTTAGCTGGTTTTCATGCCATGTTATGAAGTTAATCAGAAATTATTCATTTTTGTATCTGCTTATCAAATTCCTGCATGAACTATGTTTATTTTATCTTGTTAATATACTAAGGATAATAATAAGCACTTTGACAGGAATCAGAACAGATTATTAAAGTGAATACCGGAAAAGCAATCTCAATAGGCGACAAGATACCTGATTTTTCACTGAAAGACCAGAATGGTGAGCTGTTTAATGTGAAAGATTTACTGGGGCGAAAGAAGCTCGTAATTTTTTTCTATCCGCGTGACGGAAGCCTTAATTGTACAAACCAGGCCTGCTATTTCAGGGATATATATGAATTTTTTGAAGAAGCCGGGGCTGAGGTTGTGGGAATAAGTGAGCAATCAGTCGAGAGCCACTTTCATTTTGCAACTGTAAACAGGCTGAATTACCATATTCTGAGCGATCCGGATAATATTGTGAGGCGCTTGTTTGGTGTTCCCTCAAAGGCCTTTGGCTTAATTCCCGGAAGAGTCACCTATGTGGTAAATTTAAAGGGAGAAGTAGTATATATATTTGACTCACAAACAAATACGCAGAAGCACGTTGATGAGGCCCTTAAGATAGTGCTGGTACTTAAGAAGACAGATCATCTGGAAAAAAATAATAAATAGTTATGGGGTTTTTTCAATTGAAAACAAATATAGAACTAAGGGCTGAAATTGACGAAGTATGGGAATTTATCTCGAATCCGGTTAACCTGAAAAAGATAACCCCTGATTATATGGGCTTCGATATAACTTCCGGAGATATACCTGATAAAATATATGAGGGTTTAATAGTAAGTTATATTGTAGCACCTGTATTTGGAATAAAAACACAGTGGGTAACTGAGATTACTCATGTACGGGAGAAGGAATATTTTGTCGACGAACAAAGAGTCGGCCCTTACAGGATGTGGCATCACCAACATTTTATTTCAAAAACAGATAAGGGAACCCGCATGACGGATATTGTTAGTTACAAACCCCCGTTTGGATATCTTGGAACAGTAGCAAACAGCCTGCTTATCCGACGAAAGCTAAACGGGATATTTGAATACCGTAGTATTGCATTAGCCGACTTATTCGGGATTATTTAGCTTTGCTTGCTTATATTTATTCAATTATTTTTTACAGAAGCAGTAAGTATTTATGGCCTTTAAAAGATTTAAACCAGTATTTAACCCGGATATGTATCATGGCAGGGGAAAGAAACGAAGTTTTTTTGAGGGATGGTATTTTAAGCTGGTGAACAGGGAAGGTGATAAAATCTATGCTATCATCCCGGGAGTATCAATCGACAGTAATGGCAGTAAACATTCCTTTATACAGGTACTCGACGGGACTAATGCGAGTTCTGAGTACTTTAAATTTAACTTTGAAGATTTCAGAACCAGTACCCGTAAATTTAAAATCAGTATTTCAGGAAATATCTTCAGCAGAAATTACATTTCCCTCAATTTGCCATCCTACAGTGGCTATCTTGAATTTACCGCACTGAACAGATGGCCTAACAGGTGGTATTCGCCAGGAATTATGGGACCCTATACCTTTGTTCCATTTATGGAGTGTTACCATGGTATCGTCAGTATGGATCATAAGATTACCGGGAAATTAACTATAAGTAGCGCGACTATTGATTTTAACGGTGGCAGGGGATATATCGAGAAGGACTGGGGCCAATCATTTCCTGAAGCCTATATCTGGCTGCAGTCAAATCATTTTAAAGAAGACGGCACCTCAATAAAGCTATCCGTTGCCAGGATTCCATGGCTAAGAAGGTCGTTTACCGGGTTTATCGCCGGGCTCTTGCATAATGGAAAACTATACCGCTTCACAACTTACAACTCTTCCAGACTGGAGCAAATAAATATTACCATCGAGGATCTTACTATCGTTTTAGTAAACAAAAGGTACAGGATAAGGATATTTGCAGAAAGAGAAAAAGCTACTTTGTTATCTTCGCCAATTTCAGGGGCAATGTCAGGTCATATAAGTGAAAGCATGACTTCAAAAGTTGAAATTACTTTATCGGATATTAAATCAGGGTCAATAATTTTTAAAGGCAGCGGATTAAATACCGCACTTGAAGTAGCAGGCAAAATAGACCTGTTGAAATAGCCGCTTGTTTCAGAACCTTTCTCCGGTCGCCTTTACTGGCACCTGCTGGCCCCCCTGCATGCAATTGTGTTTGCCGGGATGCTTAGATCGATAGCAAAGGGCTGATCCCTATTTTCGGGCCGAGCCATGACCTGATCTGCCAAACCGAAGAATCAGATAACCGATTAGCCCTGATATAACCGAGCCTGCTATAATTCCTATTTTGGCTGAGCTGAGGTAAATAATACTTTCGGGAAATGCCAGACCTCCGATAAAAAGGGACATGGTAAAACCCACACCCGACAGTACTGCAATACCTATTAGCTGGGTGAAGTTTGTATTTTCAGGTAATGCAGCTATATTCAGCTTAATACCCAGAAAAGAAAAAAGAGTAACTCCAATGGCCTTTCCAAGGAATAGTGATAGTGCAATAGTGGTCGCAAGGGATAAGTCGAAATCAGCTCCGTCTATAAGGTTAACGCCTGAATTTGACAGTGCAAAAACAGGCATTATAAGGTAGGCAACCCAGTTATGTAAGCCTTTTTCCAGTTTCTGCAGCGGTGATTGCACTTTTTCCGTGCAATCCTCCAGATTGTCGATCTCTTCAATTTGTCTGGCAGTGAGCAGGGGAAGTTTATTTGTGTTTACATCAAGTGTTAGACGGGCAGTAATCTCCTGCAGTTTATCGGCAAAAGTAAACTCATCAACTTTTTGTCTTATGGGAACCGCAAATGCCAGCAATATGCCTGCAATGGTAGGATGGATACCTGATTTTAAAAAGAGTACCCAGATAATGATTCCGAAAATCAGAAGGAGGAATTTGCTGTGAATCTTCAGGTACGACAGTATATATAGCACCGATAATAATATTATTGCAATTAATAGCAGGTTCCAGGATATATTTCCACTGTAAAAAAAGGCAATTATCATCACTGCTCCTATATCATCAATTATGGCAAATGCCGTCAGGAATATTTTCAGGCTGAGTGGTACCCTCTTCCCAAGAATCTTAAGTACTGCCAGTGTAAAAGCGATATCAGTGGCCATTGGAATGCCCCATCCATTTGCAGTTTCGCTATTGTTATTCAGCAGGATATAAAATAATAAGGGAATCAGCATACCTCCCACAGCAGCAATCACCGGAAGACTGGCCTTTTTTACCGAGTTCAACTCTCCTAATAATAATTCCCGTTTTATTTCGAGACCTATCAGGAAAAAGAAAATGGCCATTAAGCCGTCATTAATCCACAGGATAAGAGGCTTAACAAGCGAAAAGCCTTCGGATTGTATTCCTATCTCATATTGCCAGATCGATTCGAATGAATTTCTCAGGGGGGAATTGGAAAGTATAAGTGCCAGAAGTGTAACAAAAAACAATAAAATCCCACTGAAACTTTCAGCGTTAATAAATTTCTGAACAGGATTAAGGATTGGTTTCTGGCTCATAATTATTGTGAGTTTTACTGAATACGATATTTAACTATATCTGCAGTCTTTAAAAAAATCAGATTAAACTTAGAATATTTTTAGAAAATAATCTAATGGAGAAGAATGAAAATACCAGTCCGAAACCTGTCAGCATAAATATCCTGGGAAGAATCTGGGAGAGTGGGAGGGATCTCCAGAAGATATCATAAAAACCCTGTATACTCCAATAATTAACGCTTATCACGGCAATATCATTCATTATATCAGGCATTATAAACAAGGGTATCATGCTGCCGCCAAGTGCCGACATTACAAGTATTACAAGTGTACTTAAACTCAGGGCCTGTTGTCTTGATTTAGCTATCGCAGCCAGGAATATTCCAAGGCTGGAAACTGCAAAGGCTGTCGACAGAATCATCAGCACCAGTGCCTGTGGATTTATAAATATGTCAAGGTCAAGAAATATCCATGAAAACAGAAACATAAGCGTTAACTGCAGCAGGGCTATAAACAGTGCAAACAACATTTTGCTTAGCAATATTGTCCGGAGGCTTACAGGAGAGAACATCAGCCTGTTTATTGTTCCATTCTCCTTTTCCTCCAAAATGCTGGTTCCTATGCCGGCAACACTGAATAGCAGCATCAGTATAGCTGTTCCTGCAACAGCCTGGATAAGACCCAGGTTACGGCCATTCTTTTCACCAACAATTGAAGTCATCTTAAGTGCGGGGGATTTGTTTACATGCGAATCCTGCAGGTGGCCACTTAAAGATGGATCAGGAGAACCCGGCAGATTTCCTGTGTGGCGTATTAGCTGTTTGTCAAGCTCCCTGGAAAAGGAAAACATTACATTTACTATTATTGCTTGCAGCATACCTGCTTCAGAGTTCTGTTCCCTGTCATATAAAAGCTCAAGAGGGAAGGACCTGGCTGTTAGAAGAGAATCCATAAATCCTTTCTGCAGTACCAGTGCCGCAGCATATTTACCCTCTGTGATACTTTCCCTTGCCTGTTCAATGTCGGTATGTAACAGTTCAATTCCGTTAATAGAATCGAGAACTGCAATAAACCTGGCAGATAAGCCTGTCATGTCCAGGTCGGTAACCGGCAGCTTAGTCGTTGACTTTTCGTCAGAATATTGTTCTATTGCACCATAGGCAAATGCAAATAAAGTAATCAGGATAATGGGAATAAGGAAAGTAAGGATATAGGACCGGTAGTCGTTAAAGAATAAAATCAGGTCTTTTCTAAAAAGCTTTATCATATCTTCAGTCTCTCAGGTTTTTGCCGGTCAGTCTCAGGAAAACAGATTCAAGGTTTGCACCATGTGCATCGAAGCCTTCAATTACTGCACCTGATTTTTCCAGGTAGCTTATAATACCGGAAATATCGTTACTTACACTATCACATTCCAGTTTTAAAATATTTGATGTACTGCTTATTATATTATAAGGAAAAGCTTTTAAAATAGTGTTTAAGTCTTCCTCCTTTATATCACCGAGCCTAAGGGTAATAATATCTCTCGCCCCGCTTATTTCCCTGAGTTCCTGCAGTGTCCCGTATGCCCGTATACTTCCCGAGTCAATTATGGCAATAGAATCGCAAAGACGCTCTGCCTCTTCCATATAATGCGTAGTATAAATAATGGTTCTGCCCTCGCGGTTAAGGTTTTCGATTACATCAAAAATATGATTCCTGTTTTGAGGGTCAACTCCGGCAGTGGGCTCATCCATCAGTAATATCCTGGGGTTGTGAAGAAGGGAGCAGGCTATGTTGATACGTCGTTTCATCCCACCCGAGAAGGTTCTTATCCTGTCTTTCTTCCTGCTCGAAAGACCAACCAGCTCAAGGACCTCGTCCGCACGTTTTTTGAGATCATGCATAGGTACCTTATACAGGCTTCCCCAGAAAATAAGGTTGTCAAAGGCAGAAAGATTATCGTAAAGAGCTATTTCCTGGGGTACCACTCCCATTATTACCTTACATGCACCGGGGTTCCGGAAAAGGTTAATCCCATCGATATAAATCTCGCCTGAGTCGGGCCTCAGCAGAGTATTAAGTATATTTACAGTGGTAGACTTGCCTGCACCATTAGGACCGAGCAAGCCGAATATTTCACCTTTCCGGATATTAAAACTGATATCCCTCAGTGAAACAATATTGCCATACGACTTTGATACTGATTTTATTTCAATCATCAGAAAGCTTGCTTAAGCGGGAATAAAGATATAAGATTATAGGCAATAAGATTCAAGATTAACTAATAAAGACTGAAGATTTGAAAGAATGGCCTTAAATATAAATATGTATATTTAGTAGCTAAACTTTAAAAAATACTGCCATGTTTATTAAAATATTTATAGCTGCCTTTCTTGTGTTCCTGGTAATCGACCTGCTCTGGCTGGGCCTGATTGCTAAGAATTTTTACCGGAAACACCTTGGTTTCCTGATGAGTGACAATGTAAACTGGACAGCTGCAATCGTATTTTACCTGGTTTTTGTTGCAGGTATAGTGCTCTTTGTTGTGTCTCCGGCCCTGGAAGCGGAATCATTAAATCATGCCTTGCTTTATGGAGCTCTCTTTGGTTTTGTTACCTATGCAACCTACGACCTCACAAACCTGGCCACGCTTGATAAATGGCCTCTGAAAATTACAATTATAGATTTAATATGGGGGACAGTCCTGTCGACCTCTGTGTCTGTAATTACATTTCTGATTTTTAGCTGAAAACATATTTACTGTTATATCTGTTAAGTAATAATGACCGAAATAATTAATGATACTACCCTTGCTTCATCTGCAGTGATTCGTGATGCTGAGACCATCAGGGAATTGTGGTCTAAAACCTACAATACTGCAGGAAAGCCCGACTGGTCGCATATTATGCCTTATTATGCCGAAGAGGTGTTTTTCTGGGATTCTGTACAGAAGATAAAAGGTAAAGATGAGTTCAGGGAAATGACCGAGCGGCTTGCTGCGAGGTCCAAGGAGCTGAAAATGAACGTAGTAAGGGCTATAATGGAAGATCGCGTAGTCTTTATAGAGTGGGAAATGACCATCAGCTTCAGGAAAAACCCGAGTTCAATAGTGTACGGAGCCAGCAGGCTCACTCTTAACGAGGATGGGAAAATTTCGGAGCAGAGGGATTATTATGATCTCTGGGGTGATATATTCGATAATATTCCCAGGTTCGGCAAGGCCTACAGACGTTTTATGAGACGAAAATTCGGTTGAAAGCAGTATTTAGTAATAACCCTCTTATGCTAAAATTATGAAAAAACTGACATGTTTCCTCCTCTTTGGATCGCTTGTTTTTATGGGTACATTAAATGCCCAGACAGGGGCCCGATTTGGTTTTAAAGCCGGTTATGACCTGGCTACTCAGTATGGTATAAGCCCGGCTGATGATGACTTCAGCGTTGAGACAAGTAACAGGAATGGATTTGTTGGAGGTCTTCTTATTTATTATCCTATAACTGAGTCCGTTGGTATACAGCAGGAATTGCTTTACGCTATGAAAGGCTCCGGTCAGGATGTATCCTTCACTGAACCTTTTCCTGTAAGAACAGTGTCTGAATATAAGTTAAACTATTTTGACATGCCTATGCTGCTGCGTTATAACTTTGTAAACATTAAGAATGTAGGCATTTACGGTCATACCGGTATTGCTCTGTCGCTCTTAATAAACGGTGACTACAATATTGTATCAACAATTGAACCCGGCGGACCTCCTATTGTAACTGAGGAATCAGGCGATACAAAAGGATTAGATATCTGGGATTATTCATTCCTGTACGGATTTGGTTTTGATTTTGGTATTTTTGACCAGGACTTCTTCTTTGAGTCGCGCATGACCGTAGGGTGGAATACACTGGCCATGCCGAATGCAACAGGAGCAGACCCGGTGCCTCTGCGAAACCAGGATTATACCTTTACCCTGGGAATGTATTTTTAATTACAAGAGATTAATATTTTTAAATCAAAAAACCGGGAATCCCGGTCTTCAGTCTTTTATGAACAGGAAAAAGTTTGCAAAGTATTTCAGGGAATACGAATGGTCTAACATATTCGCCATGATCAGGAATAACAGGGCTTATCCTGAAACCTGTAATGATACTTTCGAAGGCAAACTTGTTGTAATTACAGGAGCTACATCAGGCATAGGCTATCTGACTGCAGTAAAATATGCTTCAATGGGAGCCAGCCTGATATGCATAAACAGGAACCCGGAAAGATCTGAAGCTCTGAAAAAAGAAATTGTAAATAACTACAAAGTCACATGCGAATATATTATAGCCGATCTGAGCAGGCTCGATGATATTCACAGGGTGGGGCAGACTCTTGCTGGTTTAAATAAAGATATAGACGTGTTAATACATAATGCAGGAGTTTATCTTACGCGCAGGGAAGTAAGCGATGACGGACTTGAAAAGGTATTTGTTGTGCATTACCTCGCTTCCTTTATTATTAACTATTATTTGATTGATAAGCTGAAGTCGCAGGAAAGGGGAAAGATCATCCTGGTGAGTTCTGAAGGTCACCGCTTCGCTGCCTGGGGACTCAGGCTTGACGACCTGATGTGGGAAAAAAGGAGGTACTCGGGACTCAAGAGCTATGGGTCTGCAAAATTAGCCCAGTTGCTCTCTATGATCGTTTTTAACGAGAAAATATCAGGTTCGGGTGTAAATATAATCGCAATGCACCCCGGTGCAGTTAAAACAGAGACAGGCCAGGATAACGGTCCGGTCTACAAGTGGTTTAAGCGAAACTTTCTCGACAGGTCGCTGCGACCCGCACAGATATCTGCTGATGCGCTGTATTATCTTGGAGTCTCTGGTAAGCTGGCGAATGCGAGTGGTACTTTTTTTAATCTTACTACAGAAGAGGAGCCATCACCTCCGGCACTCGATAAGGAGGTAGCAAACGAACTCTGGGAACTGAGCCTGGAGCTCGGGGGTTTAAATAAATAAATTATAAGCATTTATATATGTCTGATAACAAATATGACAGTATAGTGGTGGGAGGAGGGATGGCCGGCCTGACATCAGCTGCCTACCTTGCGCGTGATGGCAGGAGTGTTCTGCTGATTGAGAAAAACAGTGTTACAGGAGGGCTTGTCAATTCATTTACCCGCGACGGTTTCAGCTTTGATGCCGGGGTCAGGGCCCTGCTCGATGCAGGTATTATTATGCCTATGTTCGGGCAGCTGGGTATTAAACTCGAGACAGTAAAAAGCCCTGTGTCGCTTGGAGTTGGTGATGACATTATTAATATTGAGGATTATTCTGACCTGGAGGAGTACCGTAAACTGCTTAACAGGCTATATCCTCAGAGTAGCGGGGAGATAGATAAGGTTCTGAAAGCTGTCCGGAAAATAATGAAGCATATGGATGTTCTCTATGGTATTGAGAACCCTGTTTTCAAGGATATTCCCGCTGACCGTAAATTCCTGTTTAAGAAGCTGCTGCCCTGGTTACCAAGGTTTGCATTTACCGTTGGTAAGATTAACAGGATGAATATGCCGGTTGAAGATTATCTCGATGATATTGTAAGCAACCCTTCATTGAAAGATATTATTTCCCAGCATTTTTTTAAGAATACTCCCACTTTCTTTGCTATGAGTTATTTTTCGCTCTACCTCGATTATTTCTACCCGGCCGGTGGTGTAGGGAAACTGGCAGGGGCAGTAGAAAAGAAGGTGCTGGAATACGGCGGCGTAATACTTAATAACACCGTGGCTGAAGGAATTGATGCTGAAAGCAGATTTGTAACCGACAGTCAGGGAGTGAAGTATTACTATAACAATCTTATCTGGGCAGCAGATCTGAAGACATTTTATAATATTGTTGATATTAAGGGACTCTCAAACGAGATTTCGGGTAAATTTAACGACTCTAAAAAGCTTATGCTTGAAAACAGGGGCGGAGATTCTGTGTTTACTGTCTTTGCAGAAGTAGATACAGATCCTGATCGTTTCAGGGAAATTGCCCACGGTCATTTCTTTTACACCCCTCTTAAAGATGGGCTTGGCGAAACCCACAGGAAAGAGCTGGCTGAGCTGCTCGATAATTTTGATAAGCTTGAACGCAGTGATATTCTTGCCTGGCTGGATAAGTTTACAAGGCTGAATACCTACGAAATATCAGTTCCCGGCTTAAAAGATCCGGCTATGGCTCCGCCAGGAAAAACAGGTCTTATTATTAGTATGCTTGCCGAATATGAGCTCTTTAAAAAAGTAAGCGATGCAGGCTGGTATGAGGAGTTTAAGAAAGAATTCGAAGATCGTATTATCAGGGTTATAAGCGAATCGGTATATCCAATGCTGAAGGATAAGCTTATTAAGAAATTTTCCTTTTCACCTCTGAGCATCAGGGATAGGGTAGGAAGTTCAGAAGGAGCCATAGTTGGCTGGTCGTTCGAAAAGCCTGTACCTGTTGTAAATAAGATTCAGATATCAGATCGCTCAGTATATACACCAATACCCGGTATATACCAGGCAGGTCAGTGGGTATACAGCCCCGCCGGTGTACCAATGTCAATACTGACAGGGAGGCTGGCAGCCGATAAAATAATAAAGAAAAAGAAGAAATAATAAAGTGTCCCAGGCAGAATCTTAAGTTTAAGAGGCAGTCCGTCCGGCTCTGAAAGATGAATAAGCACAAAGGATAGTGCATTAATAAATATCAGGACATACCTGTTTTTCCGCTTATTAATTCCAGAAATTTCAGCAAAGGGTATATTCAATAGAAAATAATATATAAATTAGTTCGCTGGCTTTAAGCATCTGCTAAGACTTATAATATATTGAAATGCTTGAAGTTAGAAAAGATATTTTGCTTGTTTTCCTAATGTGATTTTAGTCTGAAAATGAAAAATACCTATTTTGACCTTATTGAGCAGAGCTACTATTTTCCACAGGAAGGCTTTGATCTGCGTGACGGATCGCTGACCTTCCATGGTGTATCCCTGAAGCATCTGATAAAAAAGCATGGAACACCATTTCGCTTTATTTATCTGCCAAAGATTGGCGACCAGATTAAAAAAGCCCGTAATCTCTTTAACCGGGCAATAAAGAAGAATTCCTATACGGGGAAATACCATTTCTGTTATTGCACAAAATGTAACCATTTCTTCCATGTAATACAGGAAGCCCTGAAGCATAATGTAAACCTTGAAACATCATCATCATTCGATATCGACTTGATAATGAATTTATTTGACAAGGGACTGATCGATAAATCAAGGACGATTTTGCATAATGGCTACAAAACTGATGAATATCTCAGAAAGATTGTCGATTTACAGGAAAGAGGTTTCAGTAACTCCATAATTATTTTGGATAGTATAGAGGAAATTGACCGTCTTAAGAAGATTCAAACCGCTGAGGTACTGAATATTGGACTTAGAATGGCAATTAACGAAGAAGCCCAGTCGGCATACTATACTTCCAGGCTTGGAATACCCCGATCTGAAATAATTGATTTTTTTAAATCGGAGATAAGGGATAACAAGGCATTTGAATTGAAGATGCTTCACTTTTTTGTCGACTCCGGGATAAAGGATACTCTTTATTTCTGGGGTGAGTTTCAAAGTGCACTAAAGCTCTATATTGAACTGAAGAAAGAAAGTACAAACCTTGAAATGTTTAATATAGGGGGAGGTTTCCCGATTCGTAATCACCTTGGTTTTGAGTACGACTACGAATATATGATTAATGAGATTATTAAAAATATCAAAGAGGCCTGTACAGCCGAAAACGTTGATCATCCCGACATTTATACAGAGTTTGGACGCTACACGGTAGGGGAGTCAGGAGCGATTATTTTCGAGGTTCTTGAACAGAAGCAGCAAAATGATGCCGAGACATGGTACATTGTCAACAACAGCCTAATGAACACCATACCCGATGCCTGGTCGATGCATGAGAAATTTATTTTATTGCCGGTTAATAAATGGAACAACGAGTACGGGAGAGTAAATATTGGCGGAATCTCATGCGACCACTCCGATTATTATAATTCCGAGGATCTTAACCAGGAAGTACTGTTACCGGCTTATGGCCCCGATGAAAAAGAACCTCTGTATCTCGGGTTTTTTCATACCGGAGCTTACCAGGATTCCATAAGCGGCTACGGTGGTATCAAGCACTGCCTTATTCCTTCCCCAAAACACGTAATAATAGACAGGGATGCAAAAGGGAATATTGTGGATTACGTTTATCGCGAAGAACAGTCGGTCAATGATATGTTTAATATTCTCGGATACAATGTTTAGCTATGAAAACTTTTGCGGGAATTGAAAGTGAACTGGCAACTTATGAAAGTTCCCGGATACTGTTGCAGCCGGTGCCCTACGACGGAACCAGTACGTGGGGAAAAGGTGCTGACAGGGGCTTTGATGAATTTATTGTGGCATCTGAAAATATGGAGGTTTATGATATCGAGACTGATTCAGAGGTATACAGAAGGGGAATACACCTGCTCCCGGAGCTAAAGGGCTTTGCAAGCCCCGAAGATATGTACGAGGCAGTTTACAGGCGTACAACTGAGCTGCTCGCTTCCGGAAAGTTTCTCACTTTCTTCGGCGGCGAACATTCAATCAGTATAGGCATAATTGAAGCTTTCAGAGAACACTACCCGGATCTTACCGTGCTTCAGCTTGACGCTCATGCAGACCTCAGAAAAGAATACCTTGGCACAGAGTTTAATCATGCCTGTGCCCTGCATAAGGCATCCATGAACACCAATCTTGTCCAGGTAGGTATAAGAAGCATGGACAGCTGCGAAACTGAATATATTAATAAACAGAAATGTGTCTTCGCAGATGAGATAGCACGCGATAATGCCTGGATGGAAAAGTCGTTGGGCTTAATGACCGACAGGGTTTATATTACCCTTGATCTTGATGTGCTTGATCCTTCTGTGATGCCGGCTACCGGAACTCCCGAACCGGGAGGTATAAACTGGTATACCTTAATCAGCTACCTTAAAATGGTTTTCCAGAACAGGGAGGTTGTAGGCTTTGATATCGTGGAGTTTGCACCAGTAGACGGCCTCAGTCACCCCGGGTTTTTAGTCTCAAAACTGTATTATAAATTATTATCATATAAGTTCTCTTATGGCAGGTAAAGGAAAGATATCAGAGTTTATGCTAAAACATTTTAAGCATTTTAATTCTGCTGCGCTGCTTGATGCAGCACGTGCATATAACGATCAGCTTGAAATGGGTAACAAAATGATGATTACCCTGGCAGGTGCCATGAGTACCGCTGAGCTGGGTAAATCGCTGGCCGACATGATAAGGCAGGATAAGGTGCATATCATATCCTGCACGGGAGCCAACCTCGAAGAAGATCTTATGAACCTTGTTGCTCATTCGCACTATAAACGCGTACCAGGGTACAGGGATCTTAGTCCTGAGCAGGAGTGGGGCCTGCTTGAAAAGGGCCTTAACAGGGTTACCGATACCTGTATTCCTGAAGAGGAAGCTTTCCGGAGATTGCAGGGACATATATATGAAATATGGAAAGAAGCTCAGTCAAAAGGAGAAAGGTACTTCCCGCACGAGTATATGTATAAGATGCTTCTCTCAGGAGTGCTGAAACAGTATTATGAAATAGATCCTGCCGACAGCTGGATGCTGGCCGCAGCAGAGAAAAACCTGCCGATTGTTGTTCCTGGCTGGGAAGATTCAACTATGGGAAATATTTTTGCCTCATACTGCATAAAAGGTGATTTAAAGGCCTCAACTGTAAAGTCAGGAATTGAATATATGGTCTGGCTGGCTGAATGGTATAAGATCAATGCTGCTGATTCAGGAGTTGGTTTTTTCCAGATTGGCGGTGGTATAGCAGGTGATTTTCCTATTTGTGTGGTTCCCATGATGTACCAGGACCTTGAATTAACAGATACACCATTCTGGAGTTATTTCTGCCAGATTTCAGATTCCACCACAAGCTATGGCTCCTACAGCGGCGCTGTTCCCAACGAAAAGATTACCTGGGGCAAGCTGGGAATTGATACACCAAAGTTTATTATTGAATCGGATGCTACGATAGTGGCTCCGCTTATTTTTGCATACCTCTTAGATTACTAAATTCATTGCATTATGGCACGATTTCTTAAAGACCGTTCAAAGGTAAAGGGTTTAACTCCCGGCTCACTGGTATTGCTCGGTAATCAGAAAATGGATAAGCCCATAATAAGGATGATGAATTTTGATTCTGATGATCTCATAGAAAAGGAGCTTGGAACCTTTGAAGAAGGACTGTCGTACGTAAATAATAAGTCTGTTACCTGGATCAATATCTTTGGAATTCACGATCTTGAATTAATGAAGACTATAGGTGATAAGCTGAATCTGCCCTCCCTGCTTCTCGAAAACATTCTAAACACAGATCTCAGGCCTAAATTTGAAAAAGGAGATAAGTACAATGCATTTATCCTGAAGATGCTGGATCTCGAAGATGATACTGAACTTATTGCTGCAGAGCAAATTACAATTCTATTATTTAATAACCTGGTTGTTACCCTCCAGGAAAGAGTAGGAGATGTATTCGAGTCTCTCAGGGAGAGAATAAGAGGAATAAAAGCCAAGGTCAGACTTAACAACAGCGATTACCTCACCTATGCCCTTATGGATATAATTGTAGATAATTATACCATATTAATAGGGAATATTGGTTACCAGGTTGAAAATCTTGAAGATCGCATATTTAACTCTAAGAATATCGATACTGTTGAGGATATTTATAAATACAAGGTTGAACTGAATTATATCCGCAAGGCTATCAGGCCCATGAAAGATATTATGGCTATGCTTATCAAGCATGAAGACAGCCTCTTTAAAGAGGATAACAGGAAATACCTGGAAGATATTAACGAAATGATGATGCATGCAACTGATGCTCTGGAACTCTACAATAATATGCTCTCTGACCAGCTTAATATCTACAACTCCAATATGAGTAACAGGATGAACGAGGTAATGAAGGTACTTACAATCTTCGCCTCGATCTTTATTCCACTGTCTTTTCTTGCTGGCATTTATGGTATGAATTTTAAATTCATGCCTGAACTGTCGCTCAAATGGGCTTACCCTGTTTTCTGGCTTGTAATTATTACTGTTATTGTCAGCCTTGTTATTTTCTTCAGAAAGAAAAGGTGGCTTTAGATATCAGCAGTTTTACTTCTATGCACTTTGTCTCAGCTTAAATTTCATGGCTAAAAATTGATTTTGATTATTCAATTTATTGGTTGAAATTTGCTTTAGGAGCATATCTTCTATCTTATTGGCCTTTGCCTCAGCCTGTTTTATAGGATTTCTGCCTGATAACACTATAGTACCAACCTTTTACCAGAATACCTGCAAGGCTATATATAATACTTCACTAAATGAAAAAGATTCTTTCACTGTTAATGCTTATAGCACTCTGTGCCTGCCTGGATGCACAACAAAGAGGAAATTCCGATAATCTCAGTGCTTTCCAGTTTGGATTCAAAGCCGGATCAGTTTATACAAGTATCTCGGATCTGGCAAAGGTACTTGTAAGTGAATCATATTACACCGACTACACCTTCGAGAACTCAAGTACCTGGGGATTTACAGGTGGAATATTTTTACGATATAAATTCGACCAGTCCATTTCTGCAATATATTCAGAGATTACATATTCAAGACTGGGAAACAAACTGCATTACTCAGATATAAATGAATTTGAGTATGATTTCACAATCAGGTATAATTATATAAACCTTGATTTCTGGTACAGGGTATATATTTTCAATGGTTTCCACCTTGGAACTGGTCCCCGGCTCGGATTTAACCTCACCCCGGGAGCTCTGTATTACTCTTCAAACGGGGAAGACCTCTTTGGTCCTGATATACGTATTCAGCAACAGATGCGCGATGTGCTTAAAGGAAGGAATAATTTCTGTGTTGGTTTAAGTGCAGGCTATGAATTCTCTTTCGGTCTGTCACTTGACGTTCGTTTCTACTATGGCATAAGTGATGTGATGGAAACGGAGGTAAATAATTTCAACTTTATCGAGAATACCAATTCCAGTCTTGCCTACCAGATAAGCCTTGGATATGCTATACCATACGACCTTAATTTATTCTAAGATTATAAATCGTGAGTGCTCTGCCTTATCCCTACGCTTCGAATCTGAAGAATAAGCTTGTAATTATCATTGCAATCTTCTTAATAAGCTTATCGTCTTATGGACAGGAACTTTCGCCCGGGGGCGTTACGGGAGCCCGGCTCTGGAAGGTAACTGAAGAAACCCAGGGTATAAATGCGGGTTGGAAATCAATGCTTCCGGCAAACCCAGGCTCAGCATTGTCGCTAAAGGGTGCCATGGGCTCAATTAATAATAATCCTGCATTGTATCTTAACGGAAGTGAACCAGGGCTTACCAGGACCATTAATCTTGGTTCAGTACCGGCATTCAGTCTGTTTACCGTATGTCAGCAGAAAGATACATTGCTTGAAAAGATTATTTTAAGTATTGAAAATGACAGCCTGCCTGAAGTGGTGCTTACTGACAGACGAATGGCTGCCCTGGATGTTTACAGGTACACTGACTTCAGTCGTGGACCTGAAGGTAATCCCCGGATATATTCATATATACAGAATAAACCAGGGAACACGACAATTGCGCCTACAATCCTGAGATTTGGTGAGGAGCCGGACGGGCAGAAACTACCTGTTTCAGCATTTACTGGTTTGATACCGGAGATCATTCTTTTTGAAAGAGTGATATCTCCCCTGGAGAGAAAAAAGGTTGAAAGTTACCTGGCGCTTAAATATGGAATTACATTGAACCAGGAGTTTCCTTCGTCTTATTTGAACAGCAGGGGTGAATTAATCTGGGATTCCGAAACCGGCAGATCCTTTAACAATAATATTGCCGGCATAGGCCGTGATGATCTATCAGGACTCTGCCAGAGGATTTCTGAAAGTACCCTTACCAGGGGCGTAATGAAAATAGGCACCGAAAGCTCTCTTGAAGATTTAAGTTTTTATGTCTGGGGTGATAACAATAAGCCTATGGTTTTTAGTGAGACACACGGCGTGGAAGCACTCCGGAGAGCATGGAGGATATCAGTAAATAGTAAGGGGCATGAACCAGTGTTTGTGGAAACCGCAGTAAGCTCCCTGAGCGAAATTGATCCTCTCGGTGAAAATGAGGTTTTCTGGCTGATGATTGATCACAGTGGCAGCGCTTCCTTTCCTTTCAGGCAGAATACTTACCATCAATGTGAGCATGCGCCTTTGCAAAAAGGGCTTATTCATTTTAGTCCCGTATGCTTCGACAACGACGGGTCAGGAGCTGATGTATTTACCATAATAAAGGCACCTTCTTTTTTTGTCAGAACTATAGTTAACCCACCCCTGTGTACAGAAGATAAATACGGTACAATTAAGGCTGAGATCGCAGGTGGCATTTCGCCATTTAAAATCTCCCTTTATAATATTTCCGATAATAGCTCACAACTGCTTGAAAATGAAAAGAGCAGGTATATAGTATTTGAAAATATCAGCCAGGGCTCTTACCTTATTAATGCAAGCGATGCCGCGGGAAAAGTTTATTCTGAAGAAATCTGGATATCAAATAAGCATCCGTGGGAAACAGGTCTGAAAGAGAATTACCTGATAAGCGAAGGCCAGGAACTATATCTGGACGCAGCCATGGGAATGCCTGCAGCCAGCTATACTTACTTATGGACACTACCTGATGGCTCCGGCCTGAGCGGACAGGATATCTCGATATCTGAGCCTGGTAATTATTTTTTATCAGTAACAGATAATAATAATTGCAGTTCCACAAGTCCTTTCAGAGTAGAGCTGAAAGAAAAATCACTTTTTGATAAAGTCGAGCTATATCCAAATCCGGGCGATGGTCTGTTTGTGCTGCGCATAAACCTTGCACACAGGCAGGATGTATATGTTTCAATTTCTGATATGTCGGGTAAGATATTAATAAATAAGAGCTTGAGAAATGACAGGTACTATACATACAGCGGATTTATTGAACGGCCAGGTACTTATTTTATCTCACTTAAGACTATTAACGAAGTAGTGACTTTAAAACTGGTAGTTAAGTAAAATGCCACTGCCAGCATTTGATAAGCAGTAAGGGATACACAGATAAGTTAGAATAAATAATGAGGAACAAATATTTATACAGTCATTCCACCAGAGCAATTACTGCCCTTATTTGTTCCTGCCTGCTTTTTAGCTGCCATCATCAGCATACTGATCAGAATCCTGCCCCAGTGTTACCCGAAATAAAGACCGGGGTACTGGAATTTGAAGGTATTGATCAGTCCGGAAATAACACCGGAATATCTTATGTTACCGAAAATAGAAAACTCCAAACAGAAGAATATTCGCTGTTAATACCTGGCAGTGCTTCATACTCGGCTGAATTTCTTCCGGGTAGAAGAGATAGTATTGTACTTGAGAATGTAATGCTTATAGTACCTGAGAATGCAATACATGAGCCAGTAACTTTCTCAATAACAGGATTATTATTTGAAGACATGCCTCCTGTTCCGGATGAAATATGCAATGTGACAGCCTCTTATTACAAAGCCTACAGCTTTCTTCCACATGGGATGGTTTTTGACTCCAGTGCAACAATCGCGATAGCATACGATAAAAAGCTTATCCCTCATGGATATTCGGAAGAAGATATTTATACATGGTATTTTGATGAAACAGACGAAAAGTGGAAGGCACTTAAGCGCGATAGCATTAATTATAAGTTATCCATGGTTATCTCTGGCTCCCTGCATTTTACCGATATGATAAATGGCATAATAATGCTGCCGGAATCACCTGAAACCGAGGGCTTTGTTCCAACGTCAATGCAGGGTATAGAATATGCCGATCCATCATCCGGCATTAGCACTATTGAGCCGCCTGTTGCAGATAATGATGGAGATGCAAAACTTACATATCACTTAAAACTGCCTGAAGGGAGAATGGGAATGAAGCCTGAACTCAGTGTTCAATATAGCAGTGATTTGGGTAGCGGGTGGCTGGGCTTTGGCTGGGGAATCAGTACTGATGCTGTTTATGTGGATAATACCTGGGGTGTACCCCGCTATTTGCCCGATAAGGAAACAGAGACTTATCTGTTTGCAGGTTCTCAGCTTACTCCTGTAGCCCACAGGGGTGAATATATAGATCGGTCAGATGAAAAGCAGTTCCATGCCAGGATTGAAGCCGGTTTTGCAAGGATAATCAGACATGGTAACAGTCCGGATTCTTACTGGTGGGAAATAACATCAAAGGATGGAGTCAGGAAGTTTTATGGTGGTTTGCCCGAAGCAGGTATTATTGAAGATGCAGTTTCAATGGATGCCGCCGGGAATATTGCATACTGGGCCCTGGTTGAGACCCGTGACCTGCACAGTAATTTTGTAAGATATAAATATGAAAAGCCACCTGAATGTGGACAGAAGCTTTATTTACAAGAGATTAGTTATACAGGTCACGATTCTGAAGAAGGCCCTTACAGGGTCTTGTTTCTCAGAGAGGATGAGTCTGGCAGCTACGAGAGGGAGGACCTTGAGATAAGTGCCCGGATGGGTTTTATACAACGGGATAGTGAACTTCTGCGCAGGATCGATATCGCATTTAATAATGACCCGCTTCGTAGCTATTTATTCAGGTATGAAAAAGGTGAATTCTCAAAAACCCTGCTCAGCGGCATTATTGAACTTGATGCTCTGGGTAATGAGTTTTACCAGTATAAATTTGATTATTACAATGATCTGGAGACAAGCTCCGGAATTGTTCCCTATTTACCGGAAAAGAAATGGGATATTGCTGATGATAACCTGAAGAGTCCCTATCTGAATATATTCCTGTCGGATATTTCTGCCCTTGGCGGATCAGGCAGTCTGGGCGGGTCAGGAAGTGTGGCTGCTACCGTTGGATTACTTGACGGAAGAATGTCATATAAATCATTTACGGCAGGTGGTAATGTGTCGTATCAGAGTACCAAAAATGAAGGTTTCCTGACCCTCGTTGACTTAAACGGGGATGGTTTACCGGATAAAGTATATAAGAAAGACAATAATATATACTACAGACCTAACCTGCTTTCGTACCCGGGAGATGTTATGTTTGGGGAAAAGACTCTTGTACAGGGTATTGGCAGCTTCAGTGTAAGTAAGACTTCGGGTTTTGGAGGTGGGGTTGAAGTTAATCCTCCCGCAAGCTTCCTTGGTTATGACAATAGCAACACTGAAACCAAAACATACGTCTATTTCGATGATTTCAATGCAGATGGCCTGATTGATCTTGTAAATAATAACGTGGTTTATTTTAATCACCTTGACGAAGAAGGCAATCCAGTGTTCACAACATACAGCGACCTCACTCCAAATCCTCTCAGCTCAAATAGTGAGATTGATATCAGTATTCTCCCCGATCCGGAAGAAGAACAGGCTAAGCTTGAATCAAAATTTCCGCTTCATGATGCTGTACGTATGTGGCAGGCACCATACAATGGAATAGTAAAGCTTACAGCTCCCTGCAGTCTTGTTGAGGATACAACAATTCTTGCCCGTGAAGATACACTTAAAGACGGTATAACAGTAAGTATTCAACATAATGCGGTAGTCCTGTGGAGTACCGGTATTGAAGCTGATGATTATAACGAAAAAATACCGGGCCCGCTTGTCGATTCCATTGCGATATCCAGGGGCGACAGGTTCTATTTCAGACTGCAATCCAGGTTTAATGGTTCATACGATAAGGTGAAATGGGACCCTGAGATAGAATATTATGCAATAAACGGTTCAGATACGGTACCGCGACTTAAAGATGCCAATGGAAAAAGGATCGGCCATTTTAAGGCATCCGAAGATTTTCTTATAAGCGGTATTCAGACACTGGGCATGCCTAAGAACGGACTTGTAAGATTTTATACGGCTTTTTCAAAACCCCTCACAAGTGATAGTGTCAGGATAGAAATATTAAAGACAGATACCCTGGGCAATGTATCAGGGGTTCTGTCTCGCGAATACGATTGTTTACAGGAAGCAAATAATGATTCAATAAATTTTGACCTGGAAGTATTAAGCAACGAGTTTATTCAATTCAGAATACTCTCTTCAACAAATATTGACTGGAGTAAAATTACCTGGGATAACTATTTTGAGTATACCAGGATCGACGATGGTACGCCTCTTTCAGGCCCTGATGGTAAAGCATTGCTGTCATTTACTGCCGTACCTGAATACTCAAAGATGTATAATTATACACTCAGGAATGAACTGCCTGTTGTTGCAGACACATCATTAATGATTTCTTCCGGATCAGACACAGTTGATTCTTTTACTCATAAAATTAAGTTTACTCCTAAGCTGATCTTCAGTTCACCGGTAAGAGATACAGTGCTTATGGCACTTAAGTCGGGGAATATTATTATTGCTGAAAAAATATACCATATAAACGGGGATACAATAACAGGGGGAGATACCCTGCTGGCAGATGTGAAGTTTGGAGATAGTATATATATGGAATATTATTTTTCTGCTTATGATGTGGCAAAGCAGAATACCCATGCTGAATTAATTGCCGGATCAGATACTCTTAATCCCCGTAAAGCATCTGTTTTCAGCGTAATACAGCCGGATAATATAATATTTGGTAACCTTTACAGGGGCTGGGGCCAATTTGATTACAGGGGAGATTCATTGCGAAAGGACCTGCCAATCGATGAGAGTCTTCTTAAACTAAGTGAAAACAGGAATTCCAATGTGGCAGGGATGGATACCTCAGATCTTGCTGATGTTCAGAATCCTCTCAGCGAGGTGTTTAATATGATGGTTCCTTATGCTTCTGGCTCCTGTTATATGGGGACCGACCAGTATGTCTATATTAAAAGCGGGCAAATGTCAGCTTCACGACTGGGTGAAAAGAATGTTTACGTTCCTCCCTACAATTTCTCTGCATCCGGTCTTAATGCAGTATCAAAACTAAGCCAGAACTCAACACATAGCGTTGGCGCAGGCCTCAGTGCACTGTCATACAGCCATTCATGGGGAGAGGGTAACCTTAGCCTGGATATGATGGATATGAACGGTGATATGTACCCCGACCTGCTCTCAACAGATAATATCCAGTATACGGATATCAGGGGTGTACTTTCAGGAGCCTCGGTAAACCATTCCCTTGGCGACCATTATTCAAAATCCGAAGCTGACGGAGTCACTCTTGGAGGCAGTTTTGTTACAGCCAAATCAGATAATTCAGGCTCAAAGGCTGCTGCAAAGAATGTTAAATCAAAGTCAGGTAATAATGCCAAAACAAATAAGAATGCAAACTCTGCCCAGGAAACATCGAAATCTTCCATCGGGCTAAGTGGTGGTTTTTCTCTGAATAATGACAGAACAGAAGAAACATGGCTTGATATTAATGGCGATGGACTGCCGGATAAGGTGTCGGCCGGTGGCACGGTAAGGCTTAACCTGGGTTATTCCTTTGCACCGGCCGAGAACTGGAACTTCAATGCAATATGCGAGGGAGAAAGCAATGACTACGGTGCAGGCATCGGGGTAAGTATCGGAAACAGAAGTTATATTGCAGGTGTAAGTGTTTCAAAAACAGAGAATCATGCGAATAAAACCTTTATGGATATCAACTCGGATGGATTGCCCGATATGGTTTCCGGCAGCAGCGTCTCCTTTAATACCGGCAGCAGCTTTTCAGAATCAGTAATATGGGAGGGCCTTGGTAAGCTTGATGAAGGAGAGTCTGTAGGACAGTCGGCAAATGCCGGGTTCACTGTTGGAATAGGCATCCCCATATTTTTTATAAAAATTTGTGTTAATCCTACAGTATCAGTAAGTACAGGTGTGAGTCATACCCTGACTCAGCTAACTGATATTGACGGGGATGGGATGGCTGATTTCCTGAGGTCGGAAAAAGAGAATGAATTGTATGTAAGATCATCAGGAATATTCAGGACAAATATTCTGAAAACAATCGGGAACCCACTGGGAAGTAGTATTGAGCTTGATTATTTGCTTACTCCGGCTGTTTATAAACATCCGGGGGGAAAACTTGCCCTGGCATCTGTAAAGGTTTTCGACGGTTTGCCGGGCGACGGGACTGATACAACTTTTACTACCTTTGAGTACAGGGATGGGTATTACAGTCGTGCCGAACGATTGTTTTACGGATTTGGCGTGGTAAATACGCATTACCATGCAGGAGTGGATGATACACTGAGCTACAGGACTCTGGAGCAGCGGTTCAGTAATGAAAGCTACTATACAAGGGGTCTTCTTATTTCTGAAACACTGAAAGACCGGCACGGCAATAAACAAAGAGGATCGGAGAGAATATATTCTTTAAGGGATATCCACTCGGGAGAAGCTCTTGAGCCACACTTTTTACAGAATCTGGCTGAGCCGGCTTTTGTTTCGCTTGATGAGACAAGGCAATTCTTTTACAACGGAAGTGAGTATCCCGTTTTAACAACCAGTATATCATATGCCTACGACACCAGAGGTAACCTGGTTTCATATACTGACTATTCTTCCGGAAATGCGAATGACTTGTATACCGTTAATATAGAATATCACAGCAATCCAGGTAAATATATCCATTCAATTCCATCATCTCACGAGCTGAGAGTGCAACAGGGACAACTTATACGTAAAAGTGAAACCGACATTGATGCCTCAGGTAATATAAGAGTTGTGCGGAGATATATCTCAAACGATGAATACCTTAGCTATGACATTGAATATGACGAATACGGAAACAGTACCAGGATTTCGCGCCCTGCAAATTATAAGGGTGAACGACTGTGGCACGAGTATATTTATGACCCGGTAATTCATTCCGCTATTACCTCCGTTTCTGATGCTTACGGGTATACTTCATTTACTGAATATGATTATAAATGGGGATTACCTCTCAGTATAACAGATAAAAATAAGCAGAAAATAGAATATACATATGATGCCTGTGGCAGGATCAATACTATTCGGGGGCCATATGAGATCGCTTCCGGCCGGCCATATACAATTGCATTTGAATACTACCCTGGAGCTTCTGTGCCATTTGCCCTTAGCCGGCACTATGATAGTATATACAATTCAGATATAAACACATATTTATTTACAGACGGACTGGGGCGGAGGGTACAGCTAAAAAAATCTGCTCTTTTATTCACTGATGCCGGCACCGAAGACACACCCGGCTATATTGTTTCGGGTAAAATAAAATATGATGCATTTGGTCGTGTAACAGAATCTTTTTATCCGGTGTTTGAATCAGGCACTGACCCGTCTGTTTTTAATTACTCTCAGGATAATACACGGCCTTCCTCTGCCACTTATGATATACTTGACAGGATATGCAGGATTGAACTGCCGGACGGCTCTGAAAGCTCGCATTCTTATTCTATAGGTGAATATTCTGGCATCACTGTTTTTATCGATAGCCTGATCAATGCACTGAATCAATTATCAGTAACATATACAAGGCCAAACGGTAGAAAAGCTGCTGTTGTTAAGAAAATAGTTACGGGCGACATAGCAACAACTTTTAAATATAATGCCATTGGCGAATTGCTTGAATTTGCAGACCCGGATGGTAAGATAACAACCACAGGATACGATATGCTGGGCCGGAAAATCTTCATAAATCATCCGGATGCCGGTCTGACGGAATATAAGTATGATGGGGCCGGAAACACCATTAGCAAAATTACTGCAAATATCCGCAGCCAGATTCCTGAAAATGGAGCAATAAGATATCACTATGATTATGAAAGACTTACAGAAATAGTCTATCCAAGAAATATTCAGAATCGTGTTAATTACACCTATGGCGAAGCCGCTGCGCCATTTAATCGTGCGGGACGCATAAGCCTGGTCCAGGATGCGAGTGGGGGACAGGAGTTCTTCTATGGTAAACTGGGTATGATTGAAAAGACAATACGAAGCGTTCAGATAGGTAAATCGGATCTGCGCACCTGGATATGGAGTGCCAGTTATGATACATGGAACAGGATTCAGACAATGACATACCCTGATGGCGAGAAAGTAAGCTATATATATAACAGTGCCGGAAAATTAGCTAAAATGGATGGAGAGAAACAGGGAAGGACTTATTCATACATCACCCGCACAGGCTATAATAGATTTGAGAGACAGGTATATCAAAGCTTTGGGAATGGTACTGAAACAGTCTGTAATTATGATCTTTACAGACCAAGGCTTGCAGGAATAGAAGTTACTTCTGCTAATTCGATGCTGATGAACCGAAGCTATAGATATGACGCATTTAGCAATCTTATCGGCGTAGAAGCCTCTGCTGAAATGCAGGGCGAAATTGGTGGGACCTTCACACAATCTTATTCATATGATGAGCTAAACCGGATAATAATGGCCTCAGGTGAGTTTAGTGCCGGCAGTTCAAATTACAATTATAGTCTGAATATGAGCTATGATAAAACCGGCAGAATTATAAGGAAAGCACAATCACACTATCTGAACAATGAAGTATTGGATCTAACTACATATGACCTTGGCTACAAATATGAGGGACAAAAGCCGGGAGCAGCATCGGCAATAGGGAAGATCCTTTTTTCTTATGATGAGAATGGAAATCAGACAGCCCGGGAGGATACTCTGAGTCACGATTTCCGGCAACTGGCATGGGACGAAGAAAACAGGCTGATGCTGATTTCTGATAATGGCTACCTCAGCAGGTATGTATACGACGCTTCTGATTCCAGGGTAATTAAAAGTCATGGCGGAGCACAGGGAGTCTATATTAACGGAGCCCCGGTTGGTATTATTAATCATTCAGATAAAAATTATACTGTTTATGTGAGCCCGTATTTTGTTTTTAAGGAAAACAGGTTTACAAAACATTATTATAATGGTGATGAAAGGATATTAAGTAAAATAGGTATTGGCCAGTTCCAGAACCAGTTTCGCATGGGAGTATTTGAGCTTACCGCAGGAGCCGTAAATTACATCAACCGCCAACAGCAAATCACTGGTTCCAAAGAAGACTATGAAGCAAGTATGGCTACAGCCCCGGGTCCACCTACTTTGAAAGGAATATATTCAGACCCTCTTTTTTCAGGCACGGCATACCCTGATCCGGGCACACCTGTTCTAAGCGCACCTGCCGGGTGGCCCCATATACCTGTTTTTGCACCCCGGGGAGGACCACCCGGAGCACCCATCCAATGGGGAGATGCCGTTACAAACGAAAATGTCAGCCCCGGTTTCGGTTTTGTAGGCACAGGCTCTTTTGAAGAAGTTTTAAGATATTTCTATCACTCAAACCAAAACGGATCGGTAAGTCTGGTAACAAACGCTTCCGGCAAGCCGGTACAGTATATTTCCTATATGCCTTCGGGGGAGATATTTGTTGAGCAGCACTCTGCCTGGGACAGTCCCGATAAATTTAATGCGAAAGAACTGGATGATGAGACCGGTCTGTATTATTTCGGCAGCAGGTATTATAGCCCTTACATTAGTTTGTGGCTTAACCCGGATATTGAGTCAGATAAAGATCCCGGGATTTCACCTTTCATATTCTATCGAAATAACCCTGTGTCTGTATATAGCTGGAACAACAGAAGTGCTGTTAGTGATTTCGGGGAATTTGAGGAGTTTCTTTCAAATATGAACAATGTCACCCTGGGATCCGGATCTCAAATCAGCCCTAACTGGTATGGTTCTGGCAAATATGCTGGCAGTGCAATTAACCTGGCATCAGATCCTTCTGATAGTTTTGATCCGATGGCAAGTTATTCGAATGATAGCTCGCCCGATGGTTTTATAATAAAACAATTTACAAAGGAGGCCAGCTGGGTTCAGAAAAAGGGAAGATGGATTAAAAAGACCAGGCTTGCAGATTCAAAAAAGGATATAAAAGAAAAAGCACCTAAAGTAAGGGCAAAAGTACCATCAGCCAGGTGGATAAAGGAAAACGGCCAGTGGAAAAAGGAAACCTTTAAGCAGGAGCTTCTACGGACAGTAAAAGAAAGAGAGGCACGACTGGCAGGTGAGGGTGCAGGTAAACAGGCAGGCATTAAGAGCATTCCCGGTAACAGGAAGAAGCGAAGCCAGTCGAAGCAGTAAATCTGATAACAGGGCTTTTTAGTTGCTATTTATGTTAATTTTGATGCTTGAAAAGCTTCTTGCTTTTACTCGATTTAGATAACCAAAGCAGAATTAAGCATGAAAAGACTTATCAGATATTTTTTACAGGGCTTGCTTTACCTTGCCCCGACAACCATTACCATCTATATATTATATGTGGTTTTTAGTTTTATTGATGGTCTGCTTCAGAAATGGCTGGAGCAATTTTTCAATATAAGTATTCCTGGTCTCGGACTGCTGATAATTATTCTTTTACTGATACTTATAGGTTTCCTGGGACAGACTTTTATTGGAAGACCCTTTAAGTATTTGTTCGACAAGTTACTTAAAAAGATTCCCATACTTAAGGTAATCTACTCGGCATTTAATGATTTATTCTCGGCTGTAGTAGGTAAGGAAAAGAAGTTCACAAAACCGGTAGTGGTTATGGTAAATAAAACTCTTGGGCTGGAGAAGCTGGGTTTTCTTACAGAAGAAGACCTTTCACTTATCGGGGACAGGGACAGGGTGGCTGTTTATTTTCCACACTCCTATAACTGGTCGGGTGAGCTCTTCCTTGTTCCATCGGAACTGGTACGTGAAATAGACGTTCCACCTGCTGATGTAATGAAATTTATAGTCTCAGCCGGAGTGGCCGACTGGGATTAGATTCTTCATCCTGATAATATGTGGATTCCTCTTCTATTAATTATATCAGGCCTAATCCTCCTGAAACAGGGGGCCGACTGGTTTATAAAAGGCAGCTCCGGTCTGGCCAGGATGTTTAATGTTTCTGAACTTACAATAGGCTTAACAATCGTTGCTATAGGTACGTCTTCTCCCGAACTGTTTGTAAATAGCTTTGCTTCATTTAAGGGTAATTATGATATTGTGATGGGTAATATTATAGGGAGCAATATTTTTAACCTGTTTATTATACTTAGTATCGTAGGTATTGTCCGCCCACTAAAGGTGCAATCCAGTACGGCCTGGAGGGAAATTCCCTTTTCACTGCTGGCCTTGCTTATTCTTTTTTTTCTGATCAATGACAAACTGATTTTCAGAAAAGAGTTCTCTCAGCTCGGCAGGGCTGATGCTCTTATTATGCTGGCTTTCTTTTTATTATTCTTATACTATGCATTCAGGCAGTTGAAGAATGATACAGCCATTGCTGTAAAAAGAGAGCAGGAAGCAATAATAAGCAGTAAGAAAATTGTTTTACTGCTAATTGCAGGTATGGCTGGACTTATTTCAGGAGGAAAACTGGTTCTTGACAACTCGGTTAAACTTGCCATTGAACTTGGCTTAAGCGAGAAAATCATCGGGCTGACTATAGTGGCGGCCGGAACATCCCTTCCCGAACTGGCAACGTCGCTTGTTGCGATAATTAAGAAAAACAATGACCTCGCCGTGGGTAATATTATTGGATCAAATATTTTCAATATCCTCTTTATTCTCCCGGTAAGTTCTTTAATCAGACCCCTTCAGTTTAACCCGGCCTTTAACCTAGATATTAGCTTTATTGCTTTCGGTACGCTTGTCTTATTCATTGCAATGTATACCGGTAAAAGAAAGCAGATCGACCGCTGGGAAGTATTTGTGCTTCTTATATGCTATGCCCTGTATATGATCTATATGCTAAAATAATACTGCAGGTATATGGATAAAGATACCTGAGGTGGAAACCAATCTCTTTTTTTGTTGTAGTTTTACGTTAAATCTTTTCTGCCTGAGTAAGTTTACTTAAATTTAAATGCAAACAGAATGAAAATCAGGACTTCAATAGTAATAGTTTTTGCAGTACTTATTGTGATTTTTACTCTGCAGAATACAGAAGTTGTAAGTGTTAAACTCTGGTTCTGGGAGGTAAATACTTCACGTGCCCTGCTGATTATTGCCAGTATAGCTATCGGTATTTTTTTCGGGATGCTTCTTCCGCCACTCCGAAGGAAGTGTGATGAAGATTATAAAAAAGATAATATGAGCAAGCCCCATAGCAACACTGAGAATAGTTCAGAGTAAGAAAAAAGCTACCTTAAAACGAAAATATATTTCCTGTTTTCTCAGTGCGAGCTTGCAATGGAAATTAATTAAGGTAAGAACAAGGATAAGATATTTAGCTCTATGAACAATATTATTAATAATGAAACCCTGAGGATTATTATTGCAAGTGTTGCATTTTTCGTGCTGCTTGTAATAGTTTTTTTTATATACAGGTTCATCTTCAGGGTATTAAAAAAGAAAGCCTTAAAATCACCCGGGAAACTGGATGACTTTATACTGGACCTGGTAAAAGTCCCGGGACTCTGGTTTATATACTGGATCTTACTGGGCATATTTTCAAAGCTCTTCCTTACGGAAACCTCATTCTATCAATCCCTTTCACATGTTAATAAACTACTTGTTATATTCTCCCTTGCATGGGTATCGATAAAAACAATTAAAGGATTGGCATACTACCTTCAAAGCAGGCTGAATACAGGCATGCCCGACAATCTTAAAGCCAGGAAGACGATGACCAGTCTCAGAGTGTTTAAAGCGATAGCTCAATCAATAATTGTAGTTATTGCTCTTTCTGCAGCCCTGCTGACTTTCGAGCAGGCCCGCACCATAGGGATAAGCCTGCTTACCTCAGCAGGAATTGTGGGAGTTATTCTTGGTTTTGCAGCCCAGAAAAGCCTGGGTTTAATGCTGGCCGGGATACAACTGGCAATAACACAGCCTATCAGGTTGGACGATGTTGTAATCGTTGAAGGTGAGTGGGGCAGGATAGAAGAGATAACAATGACCTATGTAGTAGTGAAGATCTGGGACGACAGGCGCCTGGTGCTTCCTGTTACATATTTCCTTGAAACACCTTTTCAGAACTGGACAAGAACAAGTGCCAATATAACCGGTACAGTATATATTTATGTCGATTACAGCTTCCCGGTTGAGAGCCTCAGGAAAATAATTCCTGACATCCTGAAGGAAAATAACAATTGGGATGGAAGGGTTTTTAATGTACAGGTGACAAAAGCATCGGAGCATTACAAGGAGTTGCGAGTATTGCTTAGTAGCTCTGATGCCTCAAAAAACTGGGACCTGAGAACATTTGTACGCGAAAAGATTATTGATTATATCAATGAAAAGCATCCTGATTCCTTTGCCAGGATAAGATTATCTGAGAATATCAGCAAAAAAGAAAAGCAGGTTTAAGCTGGCACATCTGGTCGGGAGGACTATTTTTCAGAATTTAACATCCATAAATAATCCAATTATCTTTAAACTATTCCCTATATAATAAAGTATGTTTATATTAGTAATATATATTCTGTAGAACATATAAGATTTAATAATGAAGTATACTGAGATAATTAAGAAGGTCCGGAAAATAGTAAGATCAATAAATCTTGAATCCAAACAGATTCAGAAAGAATACGGTGTAAGTATTCCACAGATATTGTGCCTTACATACCTGGGCGAACAACCCAGGCTTTATGCCAGTCATAAGGAAATTGCAGCTTTCCTTGAACTGAATTCAAGTACAGTTACAGGAATTATCAATAGATTGGAGAATAAGGCATTAGTTGCAAGGCTACCCAATATTGAGGACAAAAGATCTACAAATATTGCAATTACTTCAGCTGGTAAAAAACTAATGGATGATGCACCAGATCTGCTTCATAACAGGTTGATGCTAAAGCTGAAAGATCTTAACCAGGATGATCTTATACTTATTTCCAGAGGCCTGGATATTCTAATCGACAACCTTGGTATCGGTGAAATTGATGCCTCTCCTCTGCTTACAATCGAACATGACCTGGATCAAATCAATAATAGTTCTATAGAATAAATAATAGAAATTCATTCAGGCAGAGCATTTTAGTTTGTTTATTTTAGATAATCTAAAATACAGTAAATCAGAGCAATAAGTATGTAGAACTTTACATGTCTATTGAGCCGGATTTGTATTCTATCCCACAAACCCATATATTTGTCGTACAGAAACTAAAATATTATTAATTAATATTTATTACACATATATGATTATTTACAGGATTTTCAATACCAATAATGTTATAAATGCACTCGAGAAGGAAAGTATAATCAGGTTTCTTTATAAGCATCTGGGGGAGTATGGCGACTCACTTGCAGATATTCAAAAATCCATTGATTTCGCACTTAAGGTTTCTAATCCGGGACTGGCAACTATTTCGCTGGGAGGCTTTGTACTTGCAGCTTATGAAGAAAGAGAGATTATCGGTGCTGTAGTAATAAACCGTACTGGTATGAGTGGATATATACCCGGGCATATCCTTGTCTATATTGCCGTGCATAAAGATCACAGGGGTAAAGGTCTTGGAAAAGAATTAATGCAAAAAGTGATTGATATTACAAAGGACGATATAGCTTTGCATGTCGAACCCGATAATCCGGCTGTTAACCTGTACGAGAAGTTAGGATTTGAAAATAAATATCTCGAAATGAGATATAGTTCTGCTAAATAAATAAGGTATCTATTTAATTTACAGGTTGTGGCGTTTATTGAGCTGAACAAGTCAAAACTGAAGCATAACTATAATTATCTTAATGCTTTATTCACTGAGAATAATATCAGCTGGGGGGTTGTCTCAAAGCTTTTATGTGGTAACAGCCTGTACCTGGATTTTTTAATCAGTCTCGGAGCAAGGCAATTATTGGATTCAAGGGTTAGCAATCTCAAGACGATTAAGTCTCTTAACCCTGACATTGAGACTATTTATATCAAACCCCCGCCAAAAAGGTCAATTCCTTCAATCGTCAGGTATGCAGATATCAGTATCAATACAGAGTATGATACCATAAAACGCCTTTCCGAGGAAGCTCTTTTGCAGCAAAAAGTGCACAAAATAATTATTATGATCGAACTCGGGGATTTAAGAGAGGGAGTTATGGGCAGTGATTTTATTGCCTTTTACAGGAAGGTTTTCGAATTACCCGGGATAGATGTTGTTGGTATAGGAGCAAACCTGACATGTATGAACGGTGTGCTGCCTAATGCAGACAAATTAATCCAGTTGAGTCTTTATGAGGAACTGATTGAGGCCAGGTTCGACAGGAACATCCCCTATGTATCAGGAGGAACATCGGTAACTATTCCCTTAATCGAGCGTAAACTTTTACCATCCGGCATTAATCATTTCAGGGTGGGAGAGACTCTCTTTCTTGGAAATAACCTCTATCACCAGGAGCCATTTGATTCGATGGAACAGGATGTTTTTACTCTCTATGCCGAAATAATTGAGTTAATAGTTAAACCTGTAGTTCCTGATGGATCATTCGGGCAAAATGTTGAGGGTGAAACCAGAACTGTGAATGAAGATGACTATGGAAAAACAGCTCTAAGGGCAATACTTGATATCGGGCTGCTGGATGTTAAGCAGGATAGTCTCTTTCCGGTTGATAAAAGCGTCTCACTGTCCGGGGCCAGCTCAGATATGATAATACTTGAAATAGCAGGTTCAGACTCAAATTATAAAGTTGGTGACCTGGTACAGTTCAAATTGAATTATATGGGTATCCTGAGTATCCTCAGTTCCAGTTATATCGAGAAAAGGCTGGTATAGTATGGATTATAGCATTCTATTATTATGCATTTAATTGATATAGCAGTCTTTATTTTGTATTTCGGTGCCATGCTTGGTATCGGAGTATATTTTTTTCGGAAAAACAGGGATATTGAAGATTACTATGTGGGCGGACGTTCGCTTGGAAAGTGGCATATTGGCTTGTCGGTTGTTGCTACAGATGTCGGGGGAGGCTTTTCAATCGGATTGGGTGGACTTGGATTCGCAATCGGGCTTTCCGGCTCATGGATGCTTTTTACGGGATTGCTGGGTGCCTGGTTAAGTGCTGTATTGCTTATACCAATTGTTAGCAAACTTTCAGGAAAGCATAAACTGTTTACATTCCCTGAGTTATTGAAACATTACTATAATAGCAGGGTAGCACTGGTGGCAGGGATTATTTCAGCCCTCGGGTATATTGGTTTTACAGGATCCCAGTTGCTCGCAGGTGCAAAGCTGGCCTCAGCAACCTTCCCCCAGATTTCAATTCATAATGCTTTATTGATAATGGGCATAATTGCAGTTATTTATACCGGCATAGGAGGGCTTAAAGCTGTAATATATACAGATACTGTCCAGTGGATAATACTGATAGCAGGATTATTTCTACTGGGAATACCTATTGCTTATAAGGCAATAGGCGGTTTAGAAACAATCAGGAATACCATTCAGCCTGATCTGCTCTCAATGACAAATGTCTCCTGGCAGACCCTGGTAAACTGGGCAATAACAATTATCCCGATCTGGTTTGTTGGCATGACACTCTACCAGAGAATATACGCTTCAAAGAATGAAAAAGAAGCTAAGAAGGCCTGGTTTATAGCCGGACTGTTCGAATGGCCCTTTATGGCCTTTATGGGGGTTATACTCGGACTTTTTGCAAGGGTGGCTTACGAGAACAATATGTTTAGCGGCAACGGATATATGGCAGGATCGGATATTGATGCCGAAATGGGGCTCCCGGTACTCTTAAACACTGTGCTGCCGGTGGGACTGATGGGTTTAATGCTCTCAGCCTATTTCTCAGCAATATTATCTACCGCAGACAGCTGTCTTATTGCTGCCTCCGGAAATATCAGGACAGATATTCTGGGCAAAATACTATCATTCGGAAACAGTACCAGGGCCAATCTGCTTATATCTCAGGTTCTTACAATTA
The DNA here is from genome assembly GCA_036350795.1 of Marinilabiliaceae bacterium. Classification (GTDB taxonomy): domain Bacteria; phylum Bacteroidota; class Bacteroidia; order Bacteroidales; family VadinHA17; genus JAUVKT01. The sequence continues at coordinate 10,828 of JAZBNV010000132.1, read as the reverse complement.
TTGTAGGAATAATGGCGCTTCTACTGGCCTATTACATGGAGAATGTACTTCAATTAATGCTTTATTCATATGCCTTTATGGTGTCGGGCCTTTTTATCCCTGTTATTGCAGCCCTGTTTTTTAAGAGCAGGAATTCCACAGCAGCAGTATGGTCAATGTTACTGGGAGGCCTGTCAACAATAGTCCTGATTATACTGAATATTGACTTACCTCTGGGTCTGGATGCCATAATTTTCGGGATTCTGTGCTCACTTATAACATTTTATATATTGTCAAAAATCACGAGGGCAAGTATAAATCATAAATAAAATCTGACCGGCAGGCATGACAGACACAAGCTCAATTATTACTATCAAACGGGAGGCACTAAAGAATAATATTCAGTTCATAAGGAGAAAAATCGGTAAGCACATCAGGCTTTCTTCGGTAGTAAAATCAAATGCATACGGACATGGATATAAAGAGATGATCCCTTTGCTTTGTGATCTTGGTATAGACCATTTCTCGGTCTTTAATTACTATGAAGCCAGGGAAGTAGCAGATCATCTTACCAGCGATTCAGATATATTGATTATGGGTTATGTATCAGATGATTGTATTGAAGATTCACTGAGCAGGGGTTTTGAACTTAACTGTTTCAGCCTTGATCGTATAGTTTCAATTCTGGAAATAACACTAACTACGGGAATGCCGGCAAAGATTCACCTCGAAGTTGAGACAGGCATGAACAGATCCGGACTCAGCTATGATGAACTCAATGCAGCCATAGGTATTTTAAATGATAATCCTTCATCATTTAAGCTTATTGGTTTCAGCACACACCTGGCCGGTGCCGAAAGCATACAGAATCATCTCCGTATTCAGAAACAGATAAAACGATACAAACAGCTGCTTAAACATACGGAGGAAAGGGGATTAACACCTGAATACCGGCATATTGCAAATTCGGCAGCTGCATTTACATACCCCAAAAGCCGTTTTGATATGGTTCGAACAGGGATTATGCAATACGGATACTGGCCTGGCCCCGAGGTGTTTATTCATTATATTGCGCAGAAATCGGAAAAAAAGGATCCCCTTTTACGCGTGCTTGGCTGGAAAACCTGTGTTATGAGTATAAAGGAGGTCAGAACAGGAGACTTTATAGGATATGGACTTTCATATCTTGCACAAACCAATATGCTAATTGCTCTTATCCCTGTTGGCTACACTGTTGGATATAGCAGAGCCCTGAGCAACAAAGGAAGGGTGCTGATCAGGGGCCACAGATGCAGCGTTATAGGGCTTGTAAATATGAATATGATAATTGCTGATATCAGCAATATTGAAAAGGTGAATATTGGTGATGAAGTAGTTCTTATTGGCAAACAACACGACCTGGAGATAAAGGTCAGTGCCTTCAGCGAAATAAGCGATCAGTTAAACTATGAAGTACTTACAAGTCTGAGCGAATCAATAGAAAGAAAGGTCATTTAATCTAAACCTGCTTTCATATACTGAATTAATTCATTGAGGCTGTCTCAGAAGGGCGCAATCTTTGTCATTCCGAGCGAATGCGAGGAATCAGGGTTCTGATTATCAGATTATTATATCCCTAGATTAACTCGGGATGACAAAAGCTGTCATTTCGAACGAAGTGAGAAATCTGTAGCGACAGAGAGTTCAGATCCCTCATTTCATACTAATGACAACTATAATTGTCATCTTTGTTTGTGATCCTGATATTCAGGTGTTTGAACTCGGGATGACAAGAATATTATACTTTTGACACACCCTCTTTTTATCTGCCTGCTGCAGTCTACCTTACATATCACATTATTTGTTACTGTTTCGTAACATTTACTTAACCCGCCCTTAACCGGATTGACATTTTCGGGGTCTATGTTTGCATCATATTTAAACTTTAAAATAAAAAGCAAACAAATGAAAAAGACTATTATCCTTCTCGCGGCTTTTATACCAGCAATTTTTACCGGCTGCCAGAAAGAATACGCACCACCAACCCTGACAACTCCTGCTGCCCAGACAGTGGAGGCAGGTACATCTGTTAACCTGAGTTTCACTTATATTGCTGATGCAGGTTTTGGAACATCTTCTGTTACTGCAACTAACGGAACAGCAAGCATTACTGCAAGCGGAACCAAGGGAGAAACATCCGGAACAATCACTGTTTCATACACTGCAGGCTCATCCGCAGGTGCCGGATCTGTAACTCTTACAGTAATTGATGCCGAAGACCAATCTGTTTCCACAACGACCGTTCTTACTGTATTTGAAGAAGGTGCCCCTGAAGTAACGGCTCCCGGTACTTCTAACGTTGAGGTAATGGATCCTGTAGATATAAGCTTTACATTTTCATCTGAAGGCGGATATGCCTCTTCTTCGGTATCTGCAACCAAAGGAACAGCAGTTGTAAAAACTGAGGCAGGTGCAGGTGCAACAAGCGGATCAGTTGTCGTAACCTATACAGCTGCAAGAGCTGCAGGTGCAGGATCTGTTCAACTCACAATTACCGATGCAAACGGAAAAACCGGACTGGCAACTGCAGTTGTTGAAGTTCAGAATGTACCAACGGTTTCTGTTGCACAGAATATTGATGCTGATCAGACATGGACTGCTGACAAGGTATATATACTTGAAGGCCGTATTGCAGTACTTGACGGTGCTACACTAACTATCGAAGCTGGTACAATAATTAAAGGCAACCAGGGTTCCGGACCAAATGCCACTGCCCTTATGATAGCAAGGGGTGGCAAACTGAATGCAAACGGAACAGCTAATGCGCCAATAATATTTACCTCTATTGCCGACGACATCCTTCCTGGTGAGCTTGTTGGTACCACTATGGATCCAACACTGAATGGTCTCTGGGGCGGACTGCTTGTACTCGGTAAAGCTCCTATTTCTGCTGATGCTGAAGCTGTACAGATTGAAGGTATTCCTCCATCTGACCTGAACGGACTTTACGGTGGAACAGACCCGCTTGATAACTCGGGCAGTATTACCTACGTATCAATCCGTCATGGCGGTGCAAACATCGGCGAAGGAAACGAAATAAATGGTCTTACCCTTGGTGGAGTAGGCTCAGGAACAACTATTCAGAATATCGAAATTATAGCCAACCAGGATGATGGTATCGAGTGGTTTGGCGGTACTGTTAATGTTACTAATGCCCTTGTCTGGAATACAGGTGATGATGCAATAGATACCGACCAGTCATGGTCTGGTACCCTCGACAATGCAATTATTGTTAACCCCGGTGACGAGTGTTTCGAACTTGACGGACCTGAAGGAACAATGGTAGGAAAGCATACCATTATAAATGCTACAGCCTATGCCGGTGACGCAGAAGGCCTTGTTGACCTGGATCCTAACTCAAATGTTGATATGGAAAATGTATATTTCTTCGGTGTGGCAGCAGGTCAGGATTTCGACGAGCTCCCAACTGTTTACAGCTGTACATTTGCAGACTTTGAGGTTACTCTTCCTTCAGGATCAGTATTAACTGATTTCTTCAAGGGTGGCAGCGCTGCTTTCACCACAGAAGTTGCCGAAGGACAAAATACAGTTGGCGCCGATGCAACAGCATTCAGTGGCTGGACATGGGCAGCAGTATCAGGTTCTTTAAGTAATTTTTAGTGAAACATATTATATAAAACTCAGAACTCGCAGTCGAAATGACTGCGGGTTTTGATATTATAAATAACAACAAACAACAAGCAGGAAATTTCAAATAAACAATAACTAATAAACAAAAATTAATAACTAATTTATGAACTTAAGTAAATCATTTCTGGCAATCATTTTCTCACTTGTCTCCCTTACTGTTACAGCACAGGAAGGAATAATAAGGGGCTCTGTAATAGACGAAACTACAGGTGAGATGATGATAATGGTTACTGTGGCAGCAGAAGGCACTACAACCGGTGCTTTTACCGATCTTGATGGTAAGTTTAACCTGCCTATTGCAGCAGGAACTTATAACTTAAATCTTTCCTTCGTAGGATACGAGGGCTTAACAATTAAAGATGTAACTGTGAAAGAGGGGGAAGTAACACTCCTTGAAAGTATTACTCTGAAACCTTCTACCGTGGCCCTCGACGAAGTAACAGTTACTGCTCAGCTTCAAAACAGGACCGAAAATGCCCTCCTTGCACTTAAAATGAGGTCGGCATCGGTAATGGATGGAATTTCCTCCGTTAATTTTAAGAAAATGGGCGACTCGGACGCAGCATCCTCCATGAAGCGTGTAACCGGGGTGTCGGTTGAAGGAGGTAAGTATGTCTACGTAAGAGGCCTGGGAGACAGGTATACAAAAACAATTCTGAATGGTGTTGATATCCCGGGTCTCGATCCTGACAGGAATACAATGCAGCTCGATATCTTCCCCACCAGTATTATTGATAATATTATGGTATATAAGTCATTCAGGGCAGATATGCCTGCCGATTTTACCGGCGGTGTGGTGGATATATCTATTCAGGATTTTCCGGATCAGAAGAAAGGATCTGTTTTCTTTGGTTCAGGATATAACCCTGACTATCACTTTAATAATGATTTTCTTACCTACAAAGGCGGGAAAACTGATTTCCTCGGATTTGACGACGGAACCAGGGCTATTCCTGCAGTGGATAATCTTCCATTTTTTGTTGACGCTATCTCGGATCCCAACGGCGAATCCGGTACAAGATTCAGGGAAATACTTGAAGGATTTAACCCTACAATGAGTGCATTTAGACAGGGCAACCTGATGGACTATAATTTTGGAGCATCCTTTGGTAACCAGGTTCCGCTCAAAAAGCTGACTCTTGGTTATAACTTCGGATTATCCTATAAAGCCTCAACCGAATATTACAGGAATGCAGAATATGGTCGCTACGGACTTTCATCCGACCCTGATATAACCGAGATGGAAGTGCGTGAGTTCCAGATTGGTGATTACGGATCGAGCAATGTTATGGTAAGCGGACTCGCTGGATTTGCCATAAAAACCACAAGGTCGAAATTCAGGATTAATATGATCCATATGCAGAATGGTGTTTCGAAGGCCGGTATTTTTGATTTTGAAGGATCCGACCAGGGATCTGTATTCAGCGCAATACAGCATAACCTTGAATATAACCAGAGAGCACTTACCAATATTCTGATTGATGGCAGGCATACATTTTCAAATGCAGGTCTTGACATAGTATGGAAGATATCTCCAACACTGTCTACTATCAGCGACCCTGATGCCAGGTTTGTGCGTTATGTAGTGGAGAACAATAATTACGAGATAAATACCGAGGGTGGATTCCCCGAAAGAATCTGGAGGGATCTTTCAGAAAGAAACCTTTCCGGAGTATTGCATATTACAAAAAAGTATAGTTTCAGGGGCCAGCCTGCAAAAATCAATTTTGGCGGCGCGTATACCTTTAAGGAAAGAGACTTTGTAATAAGGAAATTTGCTCTTAACATAAGAAATTTAAGTCTTACTGGAAACCCCGATGAACTCTTCCAGCCTGAAAATTTATGGCCACTAAATGGAACAGGTATTACAAGCGGAACCACCTATGAAGCTCACTTTGTACCTGACAATCCTAACCAGTTTAACTCAAGTGCCACAAATGCTGCTGGATATATTTCTACAGAACTTAATCTTCTTAATCGTCTCAAGGCAATAGTCGGTTTAAGGATGGAGAAATATACGCAGTACTATACAGGCCAGGACCAGATTGGATTAAATGTGCTTGATAATGATAAGGTAATAGATAATCTTGATTTCTTTCCATCAGTAAACCTTGTATTTGAACTGGCTGAAGGTCAGAACCTGCGCCTGGCCTATGCAAGAACTACTGCCCGTCCTTCGTTTAAGGAAATGTCTTTTGCTGAGATAGCAGACCCCTTAAGCGGCCGTACCTTTGTTGGCGGCATGTTCAGGGATGCAGACGATGTTAAGGGGATAGAGTTCTGGAACGGCAATCTGCGCAGTTCATATATTCATAACTATGATTTAAGATGGGAAAGCTACCATGGCCTGGGGCAGATGCTGTCGGTAAGTGCCTATTATAAGAAATTTATAGATCCTATAGAGATTGTGCAGTATGCCTCTGTAACAGGTTCATTCCAGCCAAGAAATGTTGGTAACGGAGAAGTTCTCGGACTGGAATTCGAAGCAAGACATAATCTTGCAGGATTCGCAGAGATGTTGAGTAATTTCAGTGTTATTGCCAACCTGTCATTTACAAAATCAAGGATCGCACTGAGTGCTACTGAGTACTACTCGAGGCAGGAAAATGCACGTACCGGAGAAACAATACAGGACGAAAGAGTTATGGCAGGGCAGGCTCCGCTTCTGATTAATGCGGGAATGTCGTACGACGGAGGCGAAAACGGCTTCTGGAACGGATTTGAGACCGGGATATACTATAACGTACAGGGTACAACGCTTCAGTATGTTGGAATAGCCGACAGACCTGATATATATATGCTGCCCTTTCACAGTCTGAATCTGACCGCATCCAAAAAATTCGGAAGAGAGGATAAACTGAAGCTTGGATTTAAAATTGATAACCTGCTTAATGATAAGAAAGAATCTGTATTTAAGTCATTCAACCCTACCGACCAGTTTTTTACAAGACTTGAGCCTGGTATTACTTTCCACTTAAAACTTACATATTCTATATTCTGATCAGATAATGAAATAAATAAAGATCTACCAGATACCTACCCATGGTAAAAAAGCCGGCTTCAGTCAAAGTTGATTTGCCAGATCAATAATATCTTAACTCAAGCGGCTTTATCAAAGAGTCCCGCCTTCCGGCGGGATTTTTCTTTATGTTACCGGGCATAAAATTAAACAAATTTCATTTGTACTTTTAGCATCAATTCCTTAATATAATATTTTCAGTTATGAAATTAATGATTAAATCTGCTTTAGGCCTTCTGCTATGTTTTACAATCCTCTCAGGCATCCGGGCCCAGGAGGAAAAAAAAGTCCTCACAATCGATGATTATCCCGAGTGGAACTCAATTGTATCCACCTCAATATCTGATAATGGAGAATGGATTAGCTTCGGATACCGCCCCAATGAGGGAGATGATACCCTGTTCTTCAGGAATGTCGAATCCGGCACTCTTATCTCTGATCCCTGCAGCGACAGGCCTTCTTTTTCGTCCGACTCAAAATGGGTTGTGTACAGGAGAAACCTTAAGAAGAAAGAAGCCGAGAAATTGCGCAAAAGCAAAAAAACTGTTTATTCGAAAGGGGTTCTGCTTGAACTGGCTACGGGGAAGAAAGTGGTGTGGGACAAAGTGAATTCTATTTCTGTTGCTCCTCAATCTGATTATGTTGTTGTGAAAAAGGAGGGAGCCGGTAATGGATCCAGGGGAACTGATATGCTCCTGAAAGACCTCGCCAGGGGAACTGTTATGAATATCGGGAATGTTTCACAGTATAAGTTCAACAAGCAGGGGACCCATCTTGCTTACCTGGTTGATGCAGAAGACAAGGATGGCAATGGTGTTTATCTTATCACCCTTTCGTCCGGAAAGATACTTGCACTTGATACCGATACCCTGAGCTACAGCCAGCTTGCCTGGGATGATGAGATGCTTTACCGTTCAGAGTGGGGTTCAAAAGGAACTGCACTTGCTGTGCTGAAAGGAAACAAGCCGGATACCTGCGGGCAGAGCATTAACTCCCTGCTGGTGTTTACCAGTCTTGATACCGATAAACCCCAGGGTAAAGTGTATTCGCCCGCTGCTGACTCGGCTTTTCCTGAAGATTATGTACTGAGCGATCTGGGCGAGCTGGCATTTACACTCGATAACAGGAGTATCATTATCAGTATTAAAGAGCAGGAGGCAGTTAACAAGATAAGCCGCGATACTGTCCCCAACGTAGATGTCTGGCACTGGAATGATGAGATTATCCAGTCTGTACAGATGGTGCGTGCTTCACGCGACAGAAGAGCAACTTATAAAGGGCTGCTGCACCTGGACGAGATGTCCTTTGTGCAGCTGTCATCTGACGATATGAGATATGTTAGTTATAACAGGTCTGCCGATATTATTATAGGATCTGATCCCAGGCCCTATATCTCGGATACAAATTGGGGAGGAGGCCAGAGCGACTACTACCTTATCGATGCAAAGACAGGAAAGAGAAGCCTGATCGAAAAAAAGATAGGCGCCAGCATGGGGATGTCGCCGGACGGCTTATATTTTCTGTATTTCAAAGAAGGACATTTCTTTGCCTATAATACTGCCAGAAGGAGCCTGACCAATATATCAGAGTCGGTGGATGTTAGCTTTACCGATATAACCGAAGATCACCCTTACGAAAACCGGTCCTATGGACTTGCAGGCTGGTCAGATGATAGAAAAACAGTATTTCTGAATCATCTTTATGATATCTGGGCTATTTCGCTTGATGGTAGTGGCGGCTATAGTCTCACAGCTAATGCCGGCAATGAAAGTGAGATCAGATTCCGGATTAACCGGACAGATGCTCAACCCTATATAAATACCGGTTCGAATGTCTACCTGAGTGCTTATGGCGAATGGACCAAGAAATCAGGGTACTTCCTCCTTAAAGATGGTAAGGCGCCAAAGCAACTGCTTTTCGATGACGCAAGTTTCGGAAGAATCTCAAAAGCATACAATGCAGAAAAGTATATGTTTACCAGGCAGACTTTTGTTGACTTTCCTGATTACTATATTGCTGATGCCAGTTTCAGGAAAGCTGTAAAACAAACCAATGCTAATCCGCAACAGGCTCATTACAGGTGGGGTACAAGCAGGCTTATCGACTTCGAAAACAAAGATGGAGAAAGGCTGCAGGCTGCCCTTGTTCTGCCTGCCGGCTATGAGGAGGGAAAGAAGTACCCTATGATAGTATACTTCTATGAAAAGGTTTCGAACAATCTTCACCGCTATTCCATGCCCCGTTATGACGATCGTCCTCATTTCTCAACTTATGCAAGCGACGGATACCTGGTACTTATGCCTGATATTAAGTATACTGAAGGTCAGCCCGGCTGGAATGCACTCGATTGTGTAACATCGGCTACAAAAAAAGTAGTTGAGTTAGGCTATGCAGATCCCGGGAGATTAGCGATGCAGGGACATAGCTGGGGAGGTTACCAGTCATCCTTTATCCTTACGCAGACTGATATGTTTGCCTGTGTTGTTACAGGAGCCCCGGTAACCAATCTTACCAGCATGTATAATATACTATATAAAAACTCAGGTACCAATAACCACGGTATTTTTGAACTGGGCCAGGTAAGGATGGGCAAAGGTATGTTCGATGATTTCCAGAACTATGTCGATCAGTCACCGGTACACAATGCTCCCGGAATTAAAACACCATTTATGATTTTGCACGGTACTGTGGATGGAGCTGTTGACTGGAACCAGGGACTTGAGTTTTATAATGCTGCCAGGAGACTTGGTAAAAACGTGATCTTATTATCCTATCCTGATGAAAATCACCATCTTGAGAATAAGAATAACCAGATCGACTTTCAAAAAAGGATGAAGCAATACTTCGATCATTACCTTAAAGGAAACGAAGCACCCGAATGGATGCTTAAAGGAATTTCTTACAAAGACAAAAAATATAATAAGGCTAAATAGTATTAATCATTTACCCTGCTGGTTGATCCGTACTATTACGACGATGTGTGAGCCATCCTGATCATTAGTACCGAAAGGTCTGTATCAGGATTGATAGCCATATTATTGCAGTTTCTTTTGTTACAATTGTCAGAAAAACCTGGCAATTACCAGAGTCAACCTTTATGGACAATATAGCCTATGATCAGATATGAAATGCCGGCAGTAAGAAGTACAGGAGGGTGAAGATATTACTCTAAAAGAATGACGGATAACCGGAATTAATTTGTTGGATTTTCCAACTATAAATTTAGGATATTTTATTAAACAGCTTTCCATTAGTTAGTTACAAATATGGCATACAGCTTGGTGTCCGAATGATCGACAACTTAAAATCGAAATATCTGGATAAATAGCTTCAAGATTGATACTGTTAATATGAAAGTGACGAAAACCAGTATGAATCTTGAATAACTCTTGATAGACCAACTTTTACTTTAGCAACCATGAAAAGAAAGATCACGTTATTACCGGGCATTTATTTATTATTATCAATTATCTGCCACGGGCAAATAAACCCGGATCATTCATATGAGGAATTACGGGAAAGGGCATTAAATTATTTTCCGGATAAAGCTGATTCAACTATAATAATTATGGAATATGCCTTTGAAAAATTCCCTGATGAGTACCTGAATTCTACAACAATACTGGCCCAGGTTTATACAAGAACCGGCGAATTGTCGAAGGCAACTGATATCTGGAAGGCTGGCATACAGAAGGGATATGCCTACGGTTTAAACAACAACATATACCAGCGATATTTCCAGGACAACTCTGAGTTTAAAATACTCGTTGAAGAAGAGACCAACCTGCTAGCTACCATGCATATAGAGCATAAAGTACTGCTGCCACAAAACTATAATAAGAAAAAGAGCTACCCACTGTTATACATATTCCATGGTAATAACAGGAATATCAGGAAATCTGAAGCTGTCTGGCAATCACCGTTAATGTCAGAAAAGTTTATAACTGTGTTTCTGCAATCATATATGCCATCTTCAAGCGAAGATTTCAGATGGGTGGCAGATGATGATAAAACAAGAAAGGAGTTCCAGGAAATTTATGATCAAATTCTGAATAAATATTCTGTTGACAGGCAGAAAATAGTATTTGCAGGAATGTCAGCAGGAGGAAGGAAAGCAGTAGAATTAGTGATGAATAACTA
>JAZBNV010000131.1:0-89619 GCA_036350795.1 Marinilabiliaceae bacterium | reverse complement strand
CGCACCCCCGTCCCCTAAAGGGGCGACCCAACACACAAGGATAGGTGCAGAAACTAAGAACCAGGAACCAAGAACCAGGAACCAAGAACCAGGAACCCCTGTTTAGCAGTATTCCTTTGGCTCAAGTTCGCCTCTCAGCACCATCAGTCCATTCATTGCCAGCGACTTAAGCTCATCCTCGCCCGGATATACCACTACAGAGGCAAAGCTGGCCACAAGTCTCTTAATATAATTAACGTTTAGCTCCTGGTATGCCATTCCGCCTGTAAGTAAGATGGCATCTACATCACCTTCGAGAACTGCACACATGGCTGCAATCTCCTTTGCCACCTGGTAAGAGGCTGCTTCCTGTATAAGCAGGGCCTTTTTGTCGCCGGCAACTGCTCTGTTGCAAATTTCCCTGAAGTCGTTTGTGCCGAGATAGGCTACCATGCCACCCTCTCCTGTAAGCATCCTGGCTGCTTCATTCTTTGATATTTCGCCACTGAAGCAGAGATCAACAAGCTGACCTGCAGGTAAGGTACCTGACCTTTCAGGGGAAAACGGACCGTCTCCGTTAAGAGCGTTATTCACATCAACAACCTTACCTTTCCTGTGGGCACCAACACTGATTCCACCTCCCATATGTGCTACCACCAGGTTCAGTTCGTTGTATGGCCTTCCTGTTTCTGAAGCATATAACCTGGCAACAGCCTTCTGGTTAAGTGCATGAAAAACAGATCTTCGCTCAAAGAGCGGATGTCCTGATATTCTGGCAACATCCTGCATCTCATCCACAACAACCGGATCCACAATAAAGGCCCTGGCACCGGCAATTTCAGAGGCAATATCGCTTGCGATCAATCCTCCGAGGTTACTTGCATGAGAGCCTCTCTCTCCACTCAGAAGATCACTTTTCATCAGTTTATTAACTTCGTAAACCCCCGATTCAATAGGTTTCAGAAGTCCTCCTCTTCCTACTACGGCTTTAATCCGTGCAAGATCAACCTTTCTCCTGCCCAGCTCCTCCATGATAATATTTTTCCTGAAGCTAAACTGCTCAGTTATTCTTTCAAAGCCCTGCAGTTCATCATTAGTATGTGCAAGTGAATGCTCAAAATCCAGCTTTTCTTCGATATAAAGGGCAAATTTAGTTGAGGTAGAACCAGGATTTACAGCAAGAATGTAGTGTTTCATCAGACTCTTGATTTGGTATTAACCGGCCATAAGGCAGGACAGTGCTATGCAATAAAACTTTGATTTTTCACTTTCGCTCCTCGACATAAGGACAACCGGATGACTTGTTCCTGTAAGAAGTCCGGCAAGTTCACCCCCGGCAAACTGCATTAAGCCCTTATAAAATGGATTACATGACTCGAGGGAGGGAAACAACAGAATATCTGCCTCGCCTCCCACGGGGGTATCTACTCCCTTAATTTCACAGGCTTCAGGATCGCAGGCAAGAAAGATATCCAGGGGTCCGTCAATAATACAGTCCAAAATTTCGCCTTCCTTTGCCATCCTTATCAGCTCGGGATATTCGGTGCTGCTGGGAAAATGTTTGCTGAGTTTTTCCGAAGCTCCTATAAGAGCCAGTTTTGGCTTCGTTATGCCAAATTTATTAGCCATGGAGATAGCATAATTTGCCATCTCCTTTTTCTGATTCAGATCGGGGAAGGGCAAGACAGCAGTATCGGTAATAAAGAGGAGCTTATTATATGCCGGGATATCAACAGCACAAACATAGCTCAGAACCGCACCCGGTTTCATTATACCCTTTTCTTTATCAAGCACCGATTTGAGAAATACGTCTGTACCAACCAGGCCTTTCATCAGTATATCAGCCCTGTCAGACCTGAGCATATCAACAGCCATGTAAGCTGCCTGCTGCTGATCTGCAGCCTCTGAAAGTGTAAATAAGGAAACATCGATACCAAGCTGCGTACAAACTTCGCTTATTGAAGCAGGATTACCAACAAGGATTGCTTCAACGAATCCTTCCTTAACGGCCCTGTATACCGCACCAAGAGTATTTATATCCTGGGCCCAGGCAACTGCAATCCTGTATCTGCGATTAGCTGCCCTTACTGTATCGACAAGCTGTTCGAGTGACTTTATCATTTCTTAATCGCTGGCTGCTGCTGACAATAAAATACTATCATACTTGGCCTGCTCGCTATCTGACCTGGAGGTAAGTACAATAGGAGCCGAAGCACCAAGAATTACACTGGCCACCTTAGCCTTCGCAAAAAACACAAGTGACTTATAAAGTACATTACCTACCTCGATATCAGGCATCAGCAGAAGGTCTGTCTCGCCGGCCACTTCACTTATTATTCCTTTATGCTCGGCAGATTCCAGGCTTATGGCATTATCGAATGCGAGGGGTCCGTCAATTATGCAATTTTTGATTTGCCTTCTCTGGTACATTTTTGACAGTAATGCTGCGTCAAGAGTTGCCTGCATGCTTTCATTTACCATCTCCACAGCCCCAAGCACCGCCACTTTCGGAAGCAGGATACCAAGTTTATTAAGACAGGCAACTGCATTATTAACAATTGCAATCTTATCTTTCAGATCAGGTGCAATATTCATGGCAACATCAGTAACAGCAATAAGTTTATGATAGGTTTCAACCTCGAAGAGGGCAATATGTGAAAGCAGGTTCCCTGTTCGCAATCCCCATTCCTTGTTAAGTACACTGGCAAGAAGTGTTGAAGTCCCTACCTTACCTTTCATCAGTACATCTGCTTCTTTCCTGTTTACAATCTGAACAGCAATATCTACCGATTTTTCCAGGTCCGGTTCATGAATAATTGTCAAACCACCAATATCATAGTTATTCTTTTCGGCAACAAGCTTTATTTCCTCCCTGTCTCCTATTAGTATGGGCTCTATTATCCCGTCTTTGCTGGCACTCAGAACCGCTCCCAGTGCCTGGGAATCCTGGGCAGCTGCCAGAACAAGCTTTTTTACAGGTTTGCCTTTAATCAGGCCTTTAAGGTCGGCCAGTGCTTTGAGATCCATAATGATTGTACTATAATTAATAATTAAATGCTACTTACGATCCTGTGAGTGTCTTTTGCAATTACCATTTCTTCATCCGTTGTTACTGTCATAACGGTTACATGTGATCCGCTTTCGGAAATTATTTTGTCCTGGCTCTTAAGACCGTTGTTTACATTCTCATCAATCTTTATCCCGAGGTAATCCATATCGCTGCAAATCATCTTCCTCAGATTGAAGTCGTTCTCTCCCACCCCTCCTGTAAATACAAGAAGGTCGAGCCCGTTTATTGCAGCAACATAAGCACCAATAAACTTCTTAACCTTGTATGCATACATATTCAGAGCCAGTATAGCTCTTTCATTACCTGCATTCGCCGCCATCTCGAGATCGCGCATATCGGATGACAGGTTGGTTATACCCATTACACCGCTCTTCTTATTAATAAGGTTACTAACACCCTGTACATTAAGATGTTCCTTGTCGGCAATATAGATCAGCACACCCGGATCAATTTCGCCTGTCCTGGTTCCCATTATCAGGCCATCTACCGGCGTAAATCCCATGGAGGTATCAATAGATTTACCCTTCTCGATTGCTGTAATTGATGCTCCGTTTCCAAGGTGGCAGGTAATTATCTTCAGATCCTCCACTTTCTTTCCGATTAAACCTGCAGCCTTATAAGCAACAAACTTATGACTGGTTCCATGAAAACCATATTTACGAATCCTGAGATTCTCATAATATTCGTAAGGTATTGCATACATATATGAATAATCAGGCATTGTCTGATGAAAGGAGGTATCAAAAACCGCAACCTGCTTAATACCCGGGATAAGCTTTTCAACTGAAAGGATGCCTTTCAGGTTAGCAGGATTGTGCAGTGGTGCAAGCTCGCTGCAGGTCTCAATATCTCTCTTTACATGTTCGTCGATAAGTACTGATTCTGTAAAGTTTTCGCCACCGTGAGCCACCCTGTGACCAACTGCCCCAATATCAGAGATATCATTCAAAACACCATGTTCAGGGCTGGTAAGTGCAGCAATCACAAGGTTAATTCCTATGGTATGGTCAGGTATATCCTCAATGGTTTTATATGGTTCCTTGCCTGTGGGTTTATGCGTGAGAATTGAATCATTCAGGCCAATTCTCTCAACAAGTCCGCTGGCAATTACCTCTGAATGATTGTTGGTTTCAAACACCTTGTATTTAATGGAGGAACTACCACAGTTTAGTACTAATACGATCATAATAATTTTTTAATCTTCAAAGCTTGGTGTAACAATATAATAAATTCTTCTTTCTTATTCTAAATAAAATACTTAAAGGTCTTAAGCTGACTGAGTGGCAGTAATTGCCACAAGGCTGACGATATCACTTACAGAGCATCCTCTTGAAAGATCGTTTATCGGTGCGGCCATACCCTGCAAAACAGGTCCGACTGCTTCAGCCTTACCGAGCCTCTGTACAAGTTTATAGGCAATATTCCCCGATTCGAGTGAGGGAAAAATAAGCACGTTGGCTTTACCGGCAATCTTACTTTCAGGAGCTTTACTCTTTCCTATTGCTTCAACAAGAGCTGCATCGGCCTGCATTTCACCATCAATTTCAATATCCGGGGCCATCTCCCTTGCCAGCCTTGTTGCATTCACAACCTTGTCAACCATCGGGTGACTGGCACTGCCTTTGGTGCTGAAGCTGAGCATGGCAACCCTGGGTTCAATACCCAGTATTGATTTCGTGGTACGGGCTGTAGCTACTGCAATCTCTGCGAGCTCGCTCTCTGTAGGATCAGGATGCACCGCCCCGTCGGCAAAAACCATAATGCCATTCTCACCAAAGGATTTATCGGGGTGTATCATAATAAATGCACCTGAAACAACCGAAATTCCGGGGGCAGTCTTTACGTACTGAAAGGCAGGTCTCAGAACATCGCCGGTCGCATTGGATGCGCCTGCTACCTCTCCGTCGGCATCTCCGTTCTTTATCATTAAAACTGAAAGGTAAAGGGGATTCTCAATCAGCCTTGAGGCTTCTTCTCTGGTAAGACCCTTATTCTTTCTTATTTCGACCATCATATCGATATAGTGATCTTTTTTCTCATGGCTGCCTGCAGGATCAATTATCGTAGCTCCCGAAATATTATCCAGTTTGTACTGTTTGGCCAGCGAATTTATCTCTTCGGGCTTGCCCAGTAAAATTATTCTGGCCAATCCATCGCCAATAATTTCATTGGCTGCCTTTAATGTTCTTTCCTCAGTACCTTCCGGAAGTACAATCCTCCTATTGAGACTACGGGCTTTTTGCTTGATCGTATTAATTAATTCCATTGTATATCAACTATTTATAAACTCAAAAAACTTTTTTTAAAAATAGAGAAAAAAGATTTCTCCCACAACTGGAAAATACATGATTAATGTCAGGGATAAGGGTATTTATTAGAAATCAGTTTAAATAATGCCTGCCATTTTCCAGCACCGGCAATATTTAATATTTTTAGCATCAAAATATATTCCTATGAATGTCGATATAGAACCTTTCAGTCAGCTGGCATTGAAAATCTCCGGCGAAATGAAAACTGATGCCATCACTAAAACTATATACGCCACAGATGCATCCATGTATAAAGAAACCCCGGCAGGTGTTATGTGGCCAAAAAGCAAGGAAGATCTTGTGGAGGCAATTAAATTTGCCGGCGAAACAGGCATGGGATTGATTCCAAGGGGTGCAGGGACCAGCCTGGCCGGACAGGTGGTCGGTAACGGACTGGTGGTTGATATTTCGAAGCATATGAATAAGATCCTGGAATTTAATCCCGGGGAAAGGTGGGTTCGGGTACAGCCTGGCGTTGTGCTGGAAGAATTGAACAAGGAAATGATGAAACACGGTCTTTTCTTCGGACCTGAAACATCAACAGCAAACAGATGCACTATTGGTGGGATGCTGGGCAATAATGCCTGTGGATTGCATTCGCTCCGTTATGGCTCAACCAGAGAACATACAATGGAGGTTAAGGCCTTATTGAGCGATGCCTCTGAAGTTGTTTTTGGTCCGCTTTCAAAAGAAGAATTTTATAACAAGTGTAAAACTGATAGTGCCGAAGGCAGGATATACAGTAAAATAAACGAAATTCTTAGCGATAAGCATAATATCTCAGAGATTCGAAAGGAGTATCCGGATCCGTCAATTCCCAGGAGAAATACGGGCTATGCGCTCGACCTTCTGCTAAATACCAGTCCGTTTACAGGAAATGGAGCTGATGATATAAACCTGGCCAAACTAATCGCAGGATCGGAGGGCACCCTGGTTTTTATTACTGAAATAAAACTGAATCTTCTTCCTGTTCCTCCTCCGGTAAAAGCTCTCTGCTGTATTCACCTCGAACAGCGCGACCAGGCGTATAAAGCCAATATTATAGCCCTGCGGCACAGCCCGGATGCAGTGGAGATGATGGATGACAAAATTCTTGAACTTACAAGGGATAATATTGAACAGGCAAAGAACAGGTTCTTCCTGGATGGTGAGCCGGGGGCAATACTGATAGTGGAATTTTCTAAAGAAAGTAAGGAAGAGATTGAAGAAGTGTGCCATAGAATGATCAGCGACCTTAAGGAAGCCGGTTATGGTTACTCTTTCCCGATAGTATACGGAGCTGATGTCAGCAGGGTATGGAATCTCAGGAAGGCCGGGGTTGGAGTTCTCTCCAACCTGAAAGGAGATGCAAAACCGGTAAGCTTAATCGAGGATACCGCGGTAAGTGTAGAAAGGCTCCATGATTATATTCTGGAATTCAACGACATACTGAAAAAGTATGACAAGGAATGTGTTTACCACGCCCATATCGGAACAGGAGAATTACACCTTCGTCCGGTACTCAACCTGAAGGTGAAGGAAGATGTTGAGATGTATTACAGGCTGGGCTATGAAACTGCTTTACTTGTAAAAAAATTCAATGGTTCCTTAAGCGGGGAGCATGGCGATGGGAGGCTTCGCGGGGAGTTTATTCCGCTTATGCTTGGCGAACATGTATATAAGTTGCTTAAAGACCTTAAGTATACCTTCGACCCGAAAAACATAATGAATCCCGGCAAGATAGTAGACACTCCCCCGATGCACAAATATCTTCGCTATGAACCTGGCAGCCCGACCATTGAACCGGACACCCTTATTAATTTTTCTGATGTCGGGGGAATTATACGGGCATCAGAGAAGTGCAACGGGTCGGGCGACTGCAGAAAATCAGAAATTATTGGCGGGACAATGTGTCCGAGCTTTATGGCATCGGGTGATGAAAAAAACACTACCCGGGCCAGGGCCAATGTTCTGAGGGAATACCTCAGCATGCCGGCTAAGGATATCTGGAATCATAAAGAGATTTACGAGGTACTCGATCTGTGCCTCTCGTGCAAGGGATGTAAAAGTGAATGTCCCTCGAGTGTTGATATAGCCAAAATCAAAGCAGAATTCCTTCAGCACTGGTACGACAGCCATGGTATACCCCTGAGATCAAGGCTAATAGCCTATATAAGTACAGTAAATAAGCTTGGAAGCATATTCCCGGCTGTTTTTAACTTCTTTATTAAGAATCCCTTCTTTTCGGGCCTGAGCAAGAAGTTTCTCGGCTTTGCCCGGGAAAGATCCATTCCTGCACTTCACAGGATTACGCTCAGAAAGTGGGCAAAGCGTAATCTGACCAGACTAAATCCGGATGATCCCAAAAAGAGCATTTATCTTTTTACTGATGAATTCACTAACTATAATGATACCAGGATTGGGATTGAGGCAATCGAACTTCTGACTGCACTTGGTTACAGGGTAATGCTGCATAAGCATGCGCTCAGTGCCAGGACCTTCCTTTCCAAGGGCCTTATAAGGACAGCTGCAAGGCATGCCACAAAAAATATTGAGACCTTTTATCCTCTTGTTTCTGAAGCTACTCCCCTTATTGGTATTGAACCTTCTGCAATACTTGGGTTCAGGGATGAATATCCTGACCTTGTGAGCAGTGATCTCAGGGAAGAGGCTAATAAGCTTGCCGCTTCTGTATTTATGATTGACGAGTTTATTGCTTCAGAATTTGAGAAGGGAAATATTTCGGCCGACAGTTTTCATAAAGACAGGGTGGAAATAAAGCTGCACGGTCACTGCCAGCAAAAAGCAATAGCTGATACCAGGTCAAGCAAAACCATGCTTACAATACCCGAAAATTACACTATAGCCGAGATTCCTTCAGGCTGCTGTGGTATGGCAGGTTCGTTTGGCTATGAAAAGGAGCACTATGAACTTTCTTTGAAGGTGGGAGAACTGGTATTATTGCCGGAAATAAGAAATACAGCTGCTGAAACACTGATAGCAGCTCCGGGTACCAGTTGCAGGCACCAGATCGCCGACGGAACAGGGCGTACAGCCCTTCACCCGGTACAGATTCTGAGAGCAGCCCTGCTCAAGGCATAAGTCTGAAGCTGTCAGCATCCTGCCAGACCGGAAATTTCTTTCTGAAAGCCTGCAGGTACTCGAGCGATATTTCTGCAGTAACAACTTCTTCCTTACTGGCAGTTGTTTCAAGCAGGATATCACCTTTCGGTCCTATAATTTGCGAATCACCTGTATATGAAATGCCTTCACCATCAGTACCAACACGGTTAACACCCACATGGTAGCACTGATTCTCTATTGCCCTGGCAGTTAGCAAAGCCGACCATACCTTTCGCCGTGCAGCAGGCCAGCTTGCAACATTTATCATCAGATCATAGCTGTTTGCCACGTTCCTGCTCCAGACCGGAAATCTTAAATCGTAGCATATCTGAAGATTGATGTTAAAACCCATATAAGGCACTATTACCTGCCTGGAGCCTTTCTCAAAGTAGGATGTTTCC
Source organism: Marinilabiliaceae bacterium (assembly GCA_036350795.1). Classification (GTDB taxonomy): domain Bacteria; phylum Bacteroidota; class Bacteroidia; order Bacteroidales; family VadinHA17; genus JAUVKT01. The sequence goes on along the minus strand of JAZBNV010000131.1, from coordinate 80,758 downwards.
TTCTCCATCCTGAACAGGTGGCTCTTATCGTAGTGGTAAAGCACAGCTCCGGGAGCTGCAAAGACCATCCTGTTGTAGTACCTCTTATTCTCTTCAATTATAAGGCTGCCAGTTATTGCAATCCCTTCTGCTGAGGCAAAATCCTGCATCCATTTAACAGTCTTACCATTCATCTTCTCTGCCACTCCGGCAGCATTCATTGTAAAACCGGTATTGAACATCTCCGGCAGAACCACAAGATCGGTTTCCGAGCCATGATTCTTAAGGAGTTCATGGAAATGATCCAGGTTAGCATCGGCGTTTTCCCATACCAGGTCTGCCTGTACTATTGTAATTCTCATTTCAGGGTAATTTTTTTATAAAAAAAAACAGGCTGAAATACAGCCTGTTATTTAAGCAATCTCTTATATACTAATTGTCAAGAGAATTATAATAATCGCCAAGAATCGTTCCAAGAAGAGGCCTGTAATATAGCCAGAAGAAACGCCTGGGATCATTAATGTCATCATCCTTATAAAGCAGTCCATCGATAAACTTAAGGTTACTGAAACAGGCAGTCCATGGTGGTATCTGACCTGTAGCAAAATCTCCGCAGAAATAAACCGCGTTACCGGAAGTGTTATCCCTGATTACAGCCGGAATCCGGGGAGAGATCATCAGCCTCCTGTCGAGAATATCTGCTCCTTCTTCTGTAACATCAAGTTCAAAAGAGGATACAACATTATTTTCGCGTGGGTCTACAATATCGAAAGCACCCAGGAAGGGGACTTTTTCAGCGACACCATATTCGGCTGCAAGTGAAGGATCGGTAATAATGAAAGGCATAGCAGTATTCAGGTGTTTTCCTTCTTCCAGTATCACCACTTCGGTTTCCCCTTTCAGAAATACAATGCCGGCATTCTTGAAGTCCCACGGTGTATTGTATCTTTTGGCATGCATACTTATAAGCCAGGGTGGCACTGACAGAGAATCAAGAGATGGATAATATTCTCCTATCCAGCCTGTTGACTTCATATTATACTGGCCTTCCTCAACTCTGTACCTCTCGAATGCATCTGTAGGATAATCAAATGTGTTATATTCAAGTATGGTTAACTTATCCCTTTTTCTCATCTCAACCAGCAGGAGATAATCGTTATTATTGAGCCCACCGTAAAGTTTCCTTGTACGACGGTTCCTGTGCATTCCCTGGTACCAGTCGTTAAAAAACACCCCATAGGTATCGGCGTAATAAAGAACATCGTTACTCTCAGCCATGATAATAACATCATTGAGTCGAAGATCATTCATCCTGAATTGCTTACTCCTGAGGGGTTTTATAGGATAGAAGCCGTAATAATCTTTCCGGAGAAGGTACTTTTGCTTATTATCTTTCTTAACTATCCTGTCGTTTGCAAGAACCCATGTCAGCAACCTGTGATTAAGCCTGTCGAGAGAATGGACAGTTTTATCCATAATAACTATGTCCATGGGTTTCTTTTCCTTGAAAAACCAGCCGAAGAATCCTACAGCGGGCAGGAAAAGCAGAACTATCAAAATAATGATTGTAATTAAGAGAGGTTTCTTCATAGTAACATATGTTTGATACTATTCAATTTTTTATCTGGTTATTCGGTTTCAATTGATAAAAGTAGAAATTAATTTCATTTAATGAAAATAAAACGACCAGTATTTTATGAGTGTTATAAATTGCCCGACATACTCAGCTATTAATAGCCTGCAGCCATATCATCTCCTCTTTTATCAGCCCCTCCTTCGAATAAACGGTCTTCTGTAATTCTTATTGCATCAACCCTGCCGATAGTACCCCGTTCTTTAAGAGTGTGTCCTTTGGATTTAAGCTTCTCAAGTATCTGCTCAGAAAATCCATTCTCCTCGTAGGAGATATAATCCGGGAGCCACTGGTGATGGAAACGCGACCTGTCGACGGCTTCCTGCATATCCATATCGAACTCAATCACATTCAGTATAACCTGGAAAACAGATGTAATAATTGTGGAACCACCGGGCGAGCCAACCACCATGTAGAGCTCCCCGTTCTTCTCCACTATTGTTGGTGTCATCGAACTGAGCATGCGTTTACCAGGCTCAATACTGTTGGCTTTTCCTCCAACCAGTCCATAAATATTTGGGAATCCTGGTTTAATCGAAAAATCATCCATCTCATTATTGAGAAAAAAACCTGCTCCTTCCACCACAATGCAATTACCATATCCTCCGTTAAGGGTTGTTGTAACCGAAACTGCATTACCATAGGAATCTGTAACCGAATAATGAGTTGTTTCTTCACTTTCGTCAAGACGAAGGGTTCCGGCTGATATTTCAGAGGACAGTGAAGACCTGTCAGGGTCAAAGTCGGACATACGCCCTGCCAGGTAGTCTTTATCGGTAAGTTCTTTTACCGGAACCTTGAAATAATCAGGATCGCCCAGGTATTCTGCCCTGTCGGCATATACGCGGCGTTCGGCCTCAACCATAAGGTGGATTGCCTCTGGTGAATGAAAGCCCCATTCTTTTAAAGGATAATTCTCAACCATTGTCATAAGCTGGATTGTAGCTACTCCGCCACTGGAGACAGGAGGCATTGCAATCAGCCCGTAGTTTTTATAAGCTGATCTGAGCGGCTCCCTCCATATAGCCTTATAATCAGCAAGATCCCCTGCTGTAATCAGTCCGCCTGCCTTCCCCATTTCTTTTACTATAAGGTTTGCTGTTTCACCCTTATAGAATCCATCCGGACCCTGATCCCTTATCCTGGTAAGTGTTTGGGCCAGTTCAGCCTGCCTGAGTGTATCGCCCTTCATCCATTTCTCAGCTTTATGAAATGCAGTGCTATGATCGTTTCTCTCATTCAGTGTTTTCTGAATAGAGTTAAGGTCCCTGGCCTGTTTTTCGCTTATTATAAAACCCTTTTCTGCCATATCTATTGCTGGCTGAATTACCTCGGCAAAACTAAGCTGTCCGTACTTTGAATGGGCCCTGTAAAGACCATCAACAGATCCTGGCACTCCGGAGGCAAGGTGAGTTGAGGTACTTGCGCCTTCTATAACTTCACCATTTTCGTCAAGATACATGTCACCGGCAGCTTCCATAGGTGCTCTTTCACGGTAATCAAGGGCGTCAACAGTACCGTTATCCAGCCTCAGCACCATCAGGCCTCCACCTCCTATATTCCCTGCATTTGGGTAGCATACTGCAAGAGCAAAGCCAGTAGCAACAGATGCATCAATCGCATTACCACCTTTCCGGAGTATTTCTACCCCAACAAGCGAAGCTTCAGGATGTGCAGATACAACCATTCCGTTCTCAGCCTTCAATCCATATCCTGTTCTGGCCGGTGGAGGTAATTTATCATCACACGAAGTTAAGAGGCATGAGCAGAGAACAGCCAGGCCTGTAAATAAAAGAGCATATTGTTTCATTAAGTAAAATAGATTTAGCCCAGGTTGCTGAGCATTGTTATTAATTCTGGTGAGAGTAATTTTATTCTTTTTCCATCCAGTTCAATTATCCTGTCATGCTTAAACTCGTTTAGTGTCCTGATAAGGCTTTCCTTTGTAGTTCCTATAAGTTCTGCCAGTTCCTGCCGTGTAAGAGGAACGGTAAAATCTTCACTTTGAAATACCTCACCCGAAAAATATTGCAGTAAATCTGCTACCCTTCCGGGGAGCTGCTTCATTGAGAAATTCACCAGTTTTTCAGATACCTGCAGCCCTTCCTGGCTGATTATCCTGAACAGTTCAAGCGCAAATCTTCCGTTGTTTTTCAATATTGCTTCAAGAGCCTCCCTGCGAATCATCAGAGCTTCGCTATCCTCAATTGCAGAAGCTGAAAATTTATACTCCACTGATCCGAAAACACTTGATAAGCCTGCAAATTGTCCGGGTCCCGTAAGACTGATACAGATCAGCCTGTCGCCCCGCCCCCCTTTATAGACTTTCACAAGACCATTTATTAAATAAACTGCATGGTCTGACGGCATCCGCTGGTTGAAAAGTATATCATGCCTCGAGAATTTCATATAGGTAACATTCTTACCTAACTCTATCTTCTCATCCCCGTCGAGATAATTAAAAATCCCCCTGTCTGGTATAACACCGGCACCTTTTGTTACAAGCTCCCTGTAATTTTTTGTTGACATCAGACCTGAGATTTTTAATCCTCCTATAAACAAATGTATGATTTTTTATCTATGATGATGCAAATCACCTCAAAATGATGATATTTTCTTCAGCATATTCCTGAACAATAAATTATATTTTACAATCTTTACATGTAATTACCAGATTCAAAATTAAGTATGGAAGGCAATAGAATATTGATTATTGATGATTCGAATACCAACGTAGTGCTTCTTGAATCACTTCTAAAAAAGAACGGTTACGATGTTTCTTCTGCACTTTCTGCCAGGGAAGGGCTTAAGGCAATTGAAAATGGTAAGCCCGACCTGATCTACCTTGATTTTCTTATGCCCGAAATAGATGGGCTTCAGTTTATGGACATCCTGAAAGAGAATAAATCGTGGAAAGATATCCCCATTGTTATGCTTTCAGCTATTTCTGACAGGGAGATCATTAAGAAAAGCAGGGAAAAGGGTGTAAAGGAATATATTGTTAAACCAATTGATATCTACAAGATAATCACACTTACAAAACAAATTCTAAATAACTGATATACAGATTATTGCATATCATTAACAGGTCCCCGGCTTTTCTTAACATTAACTTAACATTAAATTAATCCACAGGTAATCTTGTGCTGATACTTTTGCCGTATCAAATTAAGAGACCTAATATGGAAAATTTTTATCTGGTAATAGTCGGCATACTGCTTGTACTTGCAATTTCTGACCTCGTTGTAGGAGTCAGTAACGACGCGGTTAATTTTCTCAATTCTGCTATCGGTTCCAAGGTAGCCCCGTTGAGGGTAATTTTAATAATAGCTACCCTGGGTATCCTGGTTGGGGCAACTTTCTCAAGCGGGATGATGGAAGTTGCAAGAAAAGGTATTTTCAACCCGGGCGAATTCTATTTCAGCGATCTGATGATTATTTTCCTGGCTGTTATGCTCACCGACATTCTTCTGCTGGATCTCTTCAATACCTTTGGCCTTCCAACATCAACAACTGTATCAATAGTATTCGAATTGCTTGGTGCTGCTGTGGGGATAGCCGTCATTAAGTTGTCGAACAGCCCCGACGGTGCTGAAACACTTGGCACTTATATAAACTCCAGTAAGGCCCTGGCCATAATATCAGGAATATTACTTTCGGTTGTGGTTGCTTTTACTGTGGGTGCAATAATAATGTACCTTACGCGGATATTATTCACCTTCAACTACAAAAAGAACCTCAAATACTTCGGTTCTGTATGGGGAGGTATAGCAATCACCGCCATTACATATTTTATGCTTATAAAAGGTGCAAAGGGAGCATCATTTATGGGCACGGAAACTGTAGACTGGATTAGTGAGAATACGACGAAGATACTGCTCTATTCGTTTCTGGGCTGGACTGTTATACTGCAGCTTTTAAGTATGCTTTTCAGGATAAATATTCCTAAGATTATTGTTCTGGTTGGGACATTCTCACTTGCAATGGCCTTTGCCGGTAACGACCTTGTAAACTTTATCGGGGTTCCACTGGCGGGACTGGAGTCTTTTAAAGGATGGATGGCCAGCGGTGAGGCGCCTGATGCCCTGCTTATGACATCCCTTGCTGCCAAAGTTAAAACACCTACCATATTTCTGCTTGCTGCCGGTATAATAATGGCTCTTGCACTCTGGACATCAAAAAAATCCAGGACAGTTACAAAAACAGAACTTAATCTCAGCAAGCATGACCAGGGTTCTGAAATGTTCAGCTCTTCAGGTCTCGCCAGGGCACTCGTAAGAATGTCAATCCAGACCTCTGGCTTTTTCAATTGGTTAGTACCCAGGAAAGCTATTGCCTGGCTGGATTCCAGGTTTGATACAGGGAAGTCAGATCATTTAAACCATGAAGACGACATGATGTTCGATCTTCTCAGGGCATCAATAAACCTTGTTGTTGCCGGGGTTTTGATAGCTTACGGTACATCGCAGAAGCTTCCTTTATCAACAACCTATGTTACTTTTATGGTAGCAATGGGGACATCTCTTGCTGACAGGGCATGGGGAAGGGAAACAGCGGTATATCGTATTACAGGTGTTATGATTGTGATAACCGGGTGGTTTTTCACGGCAATGGCCGCCTTTATATCGGCATTTCTTATTGCCATCTTTATAAACTGGGCCGGAATGTGGGCAATCATCGGACTTGCATTTTTTGTTATCTATATGCTGATCCGCAGTTTCAGGTTACACAGGAAAAGGACTGCCGCCAGCGAGGAAAAGAAAAAATCAAGTGATTTCAGCGAGGCAGAGACAGAGGAAAAGATAATCCCTGCCTGCCGGAGCACAATTATATCTAACCTTCTGAGCACTGCTGCCTATTATAATAAACTGGCAAATGCAATTTCTAAGGAAGACCTTAAAAGCCTGAGAAAATTACGTAAGGAAATTAAGCAGTTCAATATTAGCATTAAGCTTAAAAAGGACAATGTTCATAAGGTTATAAAAAAACTCGACGACAAAAAGATCGATGCGGCTCCATATTATGTTCAGATATTTGACTATTTACGCGAAGCTGCCCATGCTCTTAACTTTATCGTTGACCCGGCTTATCATCATATTGACAATAATCATACACCCTTAAGTAAACAGCAGCTGGCAGACCTGAAAGAGTTTAACCTGCAGCTGGGCGAATATTTTAATTTCCTGGTTTACATACTTAAGTCAGATAATTTTGATAACATAAGGGAATCTGCGCATAAACAATCTGCTCTGCTCGACAGTAATGAGGAAATGCGAAAAGCACAGATAAAAAGGATTAAAAAAGGTGTATCAGGGACCAGGGCCAGTATGCTCTTCCTTAATATTCTCAATGAATCCAAGGGTCTGGTTCTTCATGCAGGAAATTCAGTTAAGGCTTACAGGGACTTTAATATTGCATTTAACAGGCCATAAACAGGCCACACAGGGCAAAATGCTCAGCCTGAAGTAACAAGGTACTCAATAAATAAACAATGAGGCTGTCTCAAAAGGGCGCAATCTTTGTCATTTCGAGCTAATGCGAGAAGTCATAGTACTGATTATCAGATGATTAGATCCTTCGGTTAACTCGAAATGACAGGAATATTATACTTTTGAGACATCCCCTTCTTTTTTTTCGCTGCCATGCGCGGTGCTGGTTTTTTTGATACTTTTGTCTTAAACTAAATCTGTTATGCTGGCGAACCAACCACTTGCTGAAAGAATGAGGCCCAGGGTGCTCGAAGACTATGTCGGACAGGACCACCTTGCAGGAAGAGAATCCACATTCAGAAAAAGCATTGAGTCAGGGGTAATCCCCTCATTTATACTCTGGGGGCCTCCCGGTGTTGGAAAGACCACTCTGGCCAGTATTATTGCAGGTATGCATAAGCGTGCATTCTATAAATTAAGTGCTGTTAACTCAGGTGTAAAAGATGTAAGGGAAACCATCGAAAAAGCCAGGAAACAGCAATTCTTCGACTCACCAAATGCTATTCTGTTTATTGATGAAATTCACCGTTTCAGTAAATCTCAGCAGGATTCACTCCTTGGAGCGGTTGAACAGGGTATTATCACGCTTATTGGTGCCACTACCGAAAATCCCAGTTTTGAGATTATCTCTCCCCTCCTATCCAGGTGCCAGATCTACGTCCTGAAACCGCTTGAGGATAAAGACCTGAAAAAATTACTCGCAAAAGCCATAAAAAGCGACACTTACCTGTCAGAATTTGATATTGAAATCAGGGAATACGAGGCAATGTACAGGATGGCGGCAGGCGATGCCAGGAAGCTTTACAACACTCTTGAGCTTGTTGTTTCAGCTGTCACAACCAAAGCGCCCGGAGAAAAGGTAATTATTACCGACGAAGTTGTTACAAAACATGTGCAACGAAACCTGGCTTTATACGATAAGGGTGGTGAGCAGCACTACGATATTATTTCAGCTTTTATAAAATCAATAAGGGGAAGCGACCCCAACGCTTCAGTTTACTGGCTGGCCAGGATGGTTGAAGGCGGAGAGGATGTTAAGTTTATTGCAAGGCGGATGGTAATTCTTGCTGCAGAAGATATAGGGATGGCCAATCCCAATGCACTTTTACTGGCTCAGTCATGTTTTGATGCAGTAGCGGTAACAGGCTGGCCCGAGGCACGTATTATTCTTTCGGAGGCAGCTATTTACCTTGCCACGTCGCCAAAGAGTAACTCAGCATATATGGCAATTGAAGAAGCTATAGCCGAAGTAAGAAAGTCGGGCGATGTACCGGTACCTCTCCACCTCCGAAATGCACCTACAAAACTTATGAAGGATCTTGACTACGGTGCCGGGTATAAATATGCCCACAACTACCCGGGCAATTTCGTTGAAGAAAATTATCTGCCCGAAGAACTCAGGGGCCAGGTATTTTATTCACCAGGAAACAACCCAAGGGAAAAAGACCTTGGAGAGAAACTTCATAAAATGTGGGCCGGATATTACGATTATCCGGGAAAAAAAGACTGATTTAAATAATAAAGATTTATTTTTATGCTTTCCTGAGCATTAGAATTCTATATGATCCTACTGCAGTGGAATCAACTAAATAAGGTAATAACCAGTAATAATTAAAATGAAGAAAACTATTTTATTAAGCCTGATGACGCTGATAAGCGTTTCATTGATGAGCCAGGACCTTGCCACAATTATAAGCAAGCATGAAAAAGCTATTGGCATGGATGCCATGAATAAAGTTAAAACCGCAAAGATTGAAGCCGTTATGAGCTCGATGGGGATGGAGATGAAAATGACAATGTATGAAAAACAACCCGACAAGATCAGAAACGAGATTGAAATGACCGGTATGAATATGCAAATAGTAACAGTTATTAACGGCGACAAAGGATACATGATTAATCCGATGATGGGATCATCTGAGCCAACACCTCTTGACGAAATGACCCTTGCAAGCGCCAAGAACCAGAGAATAATAGGTTCGTCTATTGCACGCCAGATGCAGGAGGGAAAGGTATCACTGGTAGGTGATTCGGAATATGAAGGCAAAGCGGCCTTTAAAATAAAGATTGAGACAGAAGCTGGCCCGGCATATATGTATATTGATAAAAAGGATTATCTGGTAAGGGCAACCGAGATGGAAGTAAGCCAGATGGGGCAAACCTACAATACTACCATTAAGATGGACGATTACAGGGATGTTAACGGGATTAAGCTTGCACATAAAATGATTACAAATGCAGCTGGTCAGGACATGGTATTAACCTATACCAAAGTTGAAATGGATATACCATTGCCAGATTCCCTCTTTGAAGTAAAATAAGCAGCAAACCTGTAAGCCGGATTTTGTTCCCCGTTCTTTGGTTACCAGAACCTTCGAACGGGGTTTCTGTCATTTATCTGAGCCATATATCGCTATATGGCTTAATCGACCTACCCCCCGGCATTGGGCGAGCAACCCTCGGCTGCCGGTATACATGGTCTTTCAACCCATAAGGTGTACGGCCCGCACCGTCGCCGGCACGGCCGGTGGGCTCTTACCCCACCTTTTCACCCTTATCCCGACTAAGCGGGACGGTTATTTTCTGTTACACTGCTATACCCTTGCGGATATCTTCCCGTTAGGAAGTATGGTGCTCTGTGTTGTCCGGACTTTCCTCTCCGGTTACCCGAAGCGACAGAACGGTTTGCTGCACTGCAAAGATATGACAATATTATCTCAAATCACTCAAACACCGATACGGTCTTAATATTGACAAACTCCATTATCCCGTAATGTGAAAGTTCGCGACCATAACCTGATTCCTTAACACCCCCAAAGGGAAGCATGGGATCAGACCTGGTAAAGCCATTGATAGAAACAGTGCCAGCATCAATATCAGAAACAATTCTTTGCATCAGCTGGCTGTCACTGGTCCATACCGAGCTTCCAAGTCCGTAAACAGTGGAGTTAAGCTGTAGTATAAGTTCTTCATATTTATTGAATCTGAATACCGGTAATACCGGTCCGAAAGTCTCTTCGCAGGCCAGTGGTGAATTAGCTGGAACATCTTCCAGCACCATTGGGTCGAAAAAGTTGTCGCCGGATTTGCTATGCAGCTCACCACAAATTACCCTGGCGCCCATATCCAGGCTTGCAGAAACCTGCTTTCTGAGTTCTGCAACAGCATCCCTGTTAACAAGTGGTCCTATATCAGTAGCCGGATCCATCGGATCGCCTGTTCTGAGAGCCCTGACCTTTGGAATAAAAAGATCCATAAATCTATCATATACAGCGTCTTCCACGAATAATCTTTTTGAGGCAATACAGCTCTGTCCATTATTCTGGAAACGCCCTGTTACAGCCCCATCAGCCGCCCGTTCAAGATCTGCATCTGCAAACACGACAAAAGGATCACTACCACCCAGTTCCAGTACGCATTTCTTAACCGACGATCCGGCCCTGGCTGCGATTATCTCGCCTGCAATATTACTACCGGTAAGCGAAACAGACCTTACCCGGGCAGAGCCAATCAGATCAGCAGCCTGGGAGTGTGTAATAAAAAGGTTCTGAAATAATCCACCAGGTGCACCTGCCACCCGGAATAATTCCTCGAGTATTAAGGCACAGAGCGGAACATTTGATGCATGCTTCAGAATAACACAGTTGCCCGACATTACGGCAGGTGCAAGACACCTGATTACCTGCCAGAATGGGAAATTCCATGGCATTATTGCAAAAACAGTACCCTGGGGCTCATACAAAATCCTGCTTTTTGATGAAGGAGTTTCTACCAGAACAGGCTCAAGAAATTCTGCAGCATTATCAGCATAATAAGTACAGGCCCTGGCTGATTTTTCAACTTCAGCAAGAGCCTGCTTAAATGGTTTACCCATCTCCAGTGTCATAAGTGATGCACACCGCTCCTTTTTATCAAGGAGCTCAGCAGAGTAGCTATGTAATAGCTCAGATCGCACCTTCAGTTCTGTCTTTCTCCATTTATTAAATGCGGCAGCCGATCTGTCAATAGCCTCAATACATTCATTATCTGTAATATAAGGATATTCAGCCAGCTGTTCACCGCTGTAAGGATTAATACTTCTGTATGCCATATTATTTAATAAGAATTAAAGTTGCTCCATAGCCATACTCGGAAAAGGATGCATCCTGGTGCTGACAGGCAGGGTATTCGCTATCAATAATCCTCGCTATATCCCTCTTTAGCTTGCCTGCACCCCTGCCATGTATATATACAATACGTTTCTGACCCGCCTTAATAGCTCCTTCCAGGGATGTTCTGAATCTTGCCAGCTGTACTTCCACGATTTCACCCGGGCTGAGATCTGAATAATTTTCCAGTATTTCTCCAATATGCAGATCAACTTCCTCAATTCCACGTGAGGCTTTTTTCTCCTTTTCAATTTTTCTCTCCCTTGCCTTTACAGCCTTCCTGTAGAAACTGGAATCCTTATCAATTCCTTTATGCCCGAGACTGGCCTCGTATTCCTGTTTTAGGGGGCTTTCTTTCCCCGGATCTTCGCCCTCAAGCAAATCACTATCCTCTTCGTCCTGCATATCAACTGACTGTATACCGGTCTCTTCCTCGTGATCCTGCCCGGCATTTTCCTGATCTCCAGTAGTAATCAGCAATTCGCTTTTCAGAACAGGGTATTCAAAACCATCATCGGTCTCTACCATTACCAGGTCACTGTCAATTATCCTGCTTACCACACCCGATCCAAGCTCATTCAGAAATTTTACCCTTACTCCCTCTTTAAACTCTTTCATATCTGCATTAATATAAACTCCTTAGTACAAAAATACTTATTTTTGCAGGCCCGTAACAGCTTTAATAAATCTATCTTGGAAAAATTGTCGAAATACAGGGAAACAAATGTAAGTGACTACAGGTACGAGCTACCGGCTCATAAAATAGCCAGCTATCCCCTCGATAAAAGAGATAGATCAAAATTGCTCGTATACAGGCATGGAGAAATAAGTGACGACAGCTTCAAAAATATTATAGATTATTTTGACAGCTCTAATACCCTGGTCTTTAATAATACCAGGGTAATCAGATCGAGACTCCTGTTCAGGAAAGAAACGGGAGCCCTGATTGAGATTTTCTGCCTTGAGCCATATAATCCCTCCAGCTACGAACAGGCCCTTGAGTCTACACATGCAAGTGTATGGAAATGCATGGTGGGCAACCTGAAAAAATGGAAAGAAGGCCCTCTGGAACTAAAACTGCCGACAGGAGAAAAGTCTGTACATCTTAGTGCGGAAAAAGCCGGTAAGAGCGGCAGGGATACCCTGGTAAGGTTCTCGTGGGATAAAAACGATTTAAGTTTTGGCGAAATACTTGAATTTGCCGGACATGTACCCGTGCCACCCTACCTGAACAGGGATGATGAACCTGTTGACAAAATAAGATACCAGACTGTTTATTCTGAAAGGGATGGATCGGTTGCAGCACCTACTGCCGGACTTCATTTTACCAGTGACCTGCTGGCAAAACTGGAAGCAAAAGGTGTTAAATCAGCCGATATAACCCTGCACGTGGGAGCAGGAACCTTTGTGCCGGTAAAAACGGATACCATTGGTGATCATAAAATGCATCGCGAATATTTCAGTGTTCACAGAAAAAGTATTGAAGCACTTCTGAAACATGAAATTATTGCAATCGGGACCACATCGGTCCGCACCATCGAAAGTTTATATACCCTGGGAGCCAAGCTTGCTTCAGGCTACAGACCACAGTCAGATTTGCCGGAGATAAGGCAATGGGAAGCCTATTCCCTAAACAGCATCAGTGTTAAGGATGCCCTTGCCGAAGTACTGGCCTATATGGATAAAAGGGGTGCAGGTATACTTGAAGCCTCCACCTCAATAATTATTGTTCCGGGCTACAGCTTCAAAATTGTAAAGGGACTTGTTACCAATTTTCATATGCCTGCAAGCACCCTGCTCCTACTTGTTTCGGCTCTTATTGGTAAGGACTGGAGAAGGGTCTATGAGCATGCGCTTAGCAATGATTACAGGTTCCTGAGTTACGGCGACAGCTCCCTGCTTCTGCCCCGGTTACTGAGTTTATAGCCTGCCTGTTACCTGGTTTCAGCCAAGTTCTTTCCTGAGCAGTTTCACAAAATCCTTAATGTCTTTCTCTTCCGTATCCCACGAAGTCATAAGCCTGTACTCTGATAATTCCTCGTTCCAGGGATAAAAGAAATAGGACTTCTGGAGTTTTTCTGCAATATCTCCCGGCATTCTGACGAATACCCCGTTAGACTGAACTTCCTGGCTAAGCTGAATTCCTTCCAGTCCACGAAGCTCTGACCCGAGCAGTCTGGCCATGCTGTTCGCATGCTGTGCATTCTTAAGCCACAGATCGTTCCTGAAATAGGCTATAAACTGTGCTGATATAAATCTCATTTTTGAAGCGAGCTGCATGCCCTGCTTCCTGATATATTTAAAATTTTCATCGAGACCAGGTTTCAGGAAACAAACGGCCTCCCCGTACATCATACCATTTTTTGTTCCGCCGAACGAAAGCAGGTCAACTCCGGCTTCGCGGGTAAAATCCTTGAATGGCAGGTCGAGTGCTGCAGCAGCATTGGCAATACGGGCGCCATCAAGGTGCAGTAGCATGTCATAAGAGTGTACAAAATCAGCAATCTCCCTGATTTCCCCGGGAGTATAAATTGTTCCCATTTCTGTTGCCTGGGTAATTGAAACGACCTTTGGCTGAGAATGATGCTCAAAATCAAAGCCATGCAGGTGTTTTCTGATCATCTGATTTGTAAGCTTTCCATCAGGTGTGTCGCAGGTAATTATCTTACACGAGCTATACTTCTCCGGGGCTCCGCATTCATCCTGTTCAATATGGGCTGTAAAGGCAGTAATAATTGAGTTCCAGGTATTTGTGGTTCCGGTCAGACCCAGTACATTGGCTGCTGTGCCCGTAAAAACAAAATATACACTTGTTTCGGGCCCAAGTATTATCCTGAATAGTTCTTCGGCTTCGCGGGTATAAATATCGTCTCCATAACCAATTGTATGTCCACCGTTTACCCTGGCAATTTCGGCCATTATATCGGGGTGGACTCCTGCATTATTATCGCTCGCAAAACCTCTCTTTAGTTCCATATGATCTGTTTAATATTTAGAATCAAATTCCGCTTAAGGTAAATATAACTTTATCATGGCTTAAATAAGACATGGTAGTCTATTTAGAATAAATATATATAACTTTGGGCTTATTCGTGTTCTGAATGATATATTATTTTTGATTTTTATAATTTTTAAAACTTCCAAGTATGAACAGTAGTTTTCAATTCCTGGATTACCTGATATTTGCTGCCTATGCGGTAATGATTATTGGCCTTGGTTTATGGGTTTCAAGAAGCAAAAAGGGACATCAGAAGAATGCGGAGGATTATTTCCTTGCATCGAAAGCTTTGCCCTGGTGGGCAATAGGTGCTTCCCTGATTGCAGCTAATATCTCAGCCGAACAGATTATAGGGATGTCGGGGTCCGGGTTTGCCGGTGGACTGGCAATAGCAACATACGAATGGATGGCAGCAGCCACTCTTATAATAGTTGGAAAGTACTTTCTGCCTGTCTTTATAAAAAAAGGAATCTACACTATTCCGCAGTTTGTGGAACAGAGATATAATAAAACACTCAAAACAATTCTTGCTACCTTCTGGATTGCACTTTTCATATTTGTAAACCTCACATCAGTCCTCTTTCTTGGTGCGAAGGCTATCGACACAATCCTTGGCGTGGGTGACGGATCACTTATTGTTCCTGCCATAATCGGACTGGCCTTTGTTGCTGCAGCCTACTCTCTCTATGGAGGACTGTCGGCAGTGGCATGGACAGATATTATACAGGTAGTATTACTGGTACTGGGCGGTGTAATTACAACTCTTATAGCACTTAACAAGGTTACTCCAGACGGAGGAATAGGTGCAGGTGTGTCGCATATGTTTGATGCTGCCGGCGACAGGCTCCATATGATATTAAAAAGAGATAATCCGGAGTACAGTAACCTACCCGGAATTGGAGTATTAATCGGGGGAATGTGGGTTGCAAATCTTTACTACTGGGGCTTTAACCAGTATATAATACAGAGAACACTTGCAGCAAAATCCCTGAAGGAGGCCCAGAGGGGAATTGCTTTCGCAGCTTTTCTGAAACTTATTATTCCCTTGTTTATAGTAATTCCCGGTATACTGGTATACCTGATGTTTACACAACCTGAGGGAACAAACATTATACCCGGTATCAGCGAGGCCTTTACAAAAGTGGATGGCAGTATAAATTATGACAAAGCCTATCCCTGGCTAATAAGTTCCTTTGTTCCTACCGGACTTAAGGGACTTGTTGTGGCAGCTCTTGCGGCGGCAATTGTTTCGTCGCTGGCTTCAATGCTAAACTCAACGTCTACCATATTTACACTCGATATCTATAAGCCTTATTTTGATAAGGATGCATCGGAGAAAAAAACCGTAAACATAGGAAGAATTACAGCTGCCTCAGCACTTCTTATTGCGGGGATACTGGCTCCCTTCCTTGATAATATGGGCCAGGTATTTCAGTATATCCAGGAATATACCGGTGTTGTAAGTCCGGGAATCCTGGCTGTATTCCTGATGGGCTTATTCTGGAAAAAAGCGAATGCCCGCGGTGCCATTACCGGTATAATAATATCTATACCGGTTGCCCTGATACTGAAAATGAGCATTATGGAACTGCCATTTATGGATCAGATGTTCTATACAACCATAATTACAATGGTAATAATTGCCGGAGTAAGTCTTACCACAGGCAAAGAAGGCGAAGTGGATGATCCAAAGGGCATACCACTCACAACCGAGCTTTTTAAAACAGGTAAGAAGTTTAATATTTCTGCCTATGTTATAATGCTTATCCTGGTATTTCTATACACTTTCTTCTGGTAGGAAAGTCTTACTTCGCAGAAGGGTAAACAAATACTAAGAACACATTTACGCTCAGCTATGAGGAGGTATTTTTTATATCTGATGTACAGGGGCACAGCATATTTCGGATGGCAGGTTCAGCCGGGAAAACCAAGCATACAGGCCGAATTGGAAAGGGTTTTGTCAGTTTTGCTTCAGAAAGAAGTAGGAGTAACAGGCGCCGGCAGAACCGACACGGGTGTTCATGCAGAGATGATGGTTGCACATCTGGATATTGATGTCAGTCCGGCAAAGTGCACTCAACTTATTTACAAGTTAAACCGAATACTCCCTGCCGATATATCAGTACAGTACCTCAAAGAGGTAAAAAGCAGCTCTCATGCACGCTTTGATGCCATATCACGTACCTATCAATACCGGATTGCCACAAAAAAGAATCCCTTCCTTACTGGCCTGCGCACTTTTATATATGATCAGACAGACCTCGATGCTATGAATAAGTCATGCAGCTATATGCTTGACTATAAAGACTTCACAAGCTTCAGTAAGTTGCATACCGATGTAAAAACAAATAAGTGTGATATCATGCATGCCCACTGGTATGCCGACGATTACGGGCTTATATTTGAAATTAAGGCTAACCGCTTTCTGAGAAATATGGTAAGGGCTATTGTTGGCACCCAGCTTGATATTGGCAGGGGAAAGATAAAACCTGAAGAAATTAAAACAATAATAGAAAAGAGAGACAGGAGTGCTGCCGGCAAATCTGTTAAACCTGACGGTCTTTTTCTGACTGGTATAGAGTATCCCGAAGAAATTTTTATATAAAGATTCCCGAGTTCCAGATAGTCCATGCCTCATCGGCCTGTGCCAGTAGCATCTCCATTCCGCCTGAAACCCTGGCTCCTTTTTCTTTTCCCTTCTTTAAGAACAGTGTCTCTGCCGGATTATATACAAGATCGTATAACAAATGATCTTCACCTATGTATTCATATGGAATATCCGGGCAGTGATCCGTTTCAGGATACATGCCCAGCGGGCTTGCATTCACTATTATCTTATTCTCCAGAATCAGTCTCCTGTCCAGTTCCCCGTACTCCAGTGAATTAAATTTACCAGTCCTCGACACAAAAGTAACTTTAATATCAAGGTCCCTTAATGCCCTCGCTGCTGCAAGGGCAGCCCCGCCTGTACCCAGCACCAGTGCTTTTTTATCGCCTTTTTTCAGCAGGGGTCTAAGTGACGATCTGAAGCCGGTTATATCTGTGTTATAGCCGCTCAGGAACCTGGAGCCTTCTCTTACTGAAATTTTAATTACATTCACCGCACCTGTTTCGGCAGCAAGACTGTCGATATTATCGAGCAGTGCTATTACCTCTTTTTTATACGGAAGAGTTACATTGAGTCCCTCGAGTCCGGGCTCATCATCAAGTATGCCTTGCAGATCAGACAGCCTGCTGATTTCGTAGTTCTGATATACAGCATTGATTTTTTCTTTCTCAAATTTTTCGCTGAAATACTTTTTTGAAAATGAATGACCCAGCGGGAACCCTATTATCCCGAATTTCCTCATTTCGCTTTTCTCCCAAGTTTATCAAGTAAGATCACAGCCAGTACACCAGAAATAATCAGTATCAGTGAATAAAGCAGGTAAGGATTGCCAGAAGTGATTTCATTGTAGCGCCAGGGAAGGATATTCTTCTCAACAAGCGGAATATATTCACCATGTGAATTCAGTCGTGAGCTGATAATTTCCTTCCACGGCCATATCTTATTCAGTGAGCCAATTATAAACCCGGTAAGCACAGCAATTGTATGATCATGATATTTCGAAAGCAGGTATGATAAGATCCTGGAAAAGGACAGCAGACCGCTGATTATTCCAAGGCCGAAAACAAGAAGAACTATTAAGTCCATATCTGCTACTGCTCCGAGAATAAACTGGTATTTGCCCAGGATCAGTAGAATAAATGCTCCTGAAATACCGGGCAGTATCATTGCACAGATGGCTATTGCTCCTGAAATAAATACAAACCAGTAGGCCTCGGTAGTTTCAGCCGGGGTAAAGCGTGTAATAAAATACATTGCCATTATCCCTGCAGCCAGGGCCAGAGCCCTTGAAGCATCCCAGTCTTTTATTCTTTTAGCCACGATTATAGCTGAGGCAAGGATCAAGCCAAGAAAGAACGACCAGATAAGAACAGGGTAATTATGGAGCAAGAATTTAAGAAGCCTGGATAATGAAAAAACGCTTATCAATACTCCTCCGAAGAGCAATAAAAGGAAATTACCGTTTATAGTTTTCCAGAAATCTCTTAGTTTCAGTTTAAGCAAGAGGCTTAGCGAGTTTACATTTATTGATTTAAGCGAATGTATAAGCTCCTCGTATACACCTGTAATAAGGGCAATAGTACCACCCGAGACTCCGGGTACCACATCTGCCGCACCCATACTTATTCCCTTCAAAACGAGCAATAATGAATTTTTAAGACCCTGCATATTAATATTTTAGATCTTCAGGCAGGAACTGGAAGAAGGTATCACCCCGCAGGCCGCACCTCAGGGCTTCGAGAGATATTACTTCGTTGGGAGCTATATTACCAAGGTTAACATTATGACCAAATTCTTTTATAAACCATGCCTGCTGAGATTTTACCGGAGCCTCCCAGAGAACGTTATCGAGAGATATATGCTCTGCAATTGAGTCAATAAGTGCATCATTTGTTGAACCATCGCTATTGTATATTCCGGTGGTACCACTTTCGCGTGCCTCAGCGATAACCTTTATCGAGCCTGCTTCCAGTTCGGACGACATCATGCTAACCCACTCTTCCGGCGTATACACCACGTCTTTCTTCTTCGACCCAACCTCTGAAATAACAGTAAAGTCCTTTGAAAGCTCCCTGATATAACTGAGTTTATCCTCCTGTTTCATTTCATATGAACCATCCGAAACCTCAACCATTTCGAGTTTAAGCTTCTTAAGGAGCTTAATATAATCCTTAAAAAGTCCTCTTATTACATATGCTTCAAAGAGGGTTCCTCCCAGGTAGCATATTAATCCTGCCTTCCGGTATACATCAATCTTTTCTTCCACCCCCGGTGTTAGCAGCGAGGTACCAAAGCCAAGTTTAACAAAGTCTATATAGGCACTTCCAACACTAACCAGGTCTTTTGCTTCATTAACACTCAGTCCTTTATCCATTACCATGGTTAAGCCTGTATTTCGGGGTTTTGTGCTTCTTTCCGGGAGGAAAGGCAGGGTTTTCATAATATCAGTCATTCAGATATAATAATTGTTTTAAATCTTCAGATAACAGATGCCCGGGAAAGAGGTCCCTGAAAGTGGCAAATGAATTCTCAGAGAGAACAAAGGCCTTGGAAAGGTGATGATAGCATTTATCGCTCTCACCGGAGTAAAGATATGAAGAAGCAAGTATAAATCTCAGGCCATGAACATCGCCTGTAACCTTAAGTGCTTTTTCGAGCATAGGTATAACCCTGAAATACAATCCTTCTGATATTACAAGTTTTCCCAGGTCGTTCCACACCTGGTCATAAAAAGGGTCCAGCCTGAGGGCTGTCATATATGACCTTACTGCTTCCTTTACTCTCATAAATTGTTCCTGCGATTTACCCAGGAAGTAGAAATACTCAGGATTATCGGGATCCAGTTCGGTTGCCTTTCTGAAATAATACAGTGTCTCTTCCGGAAGTCTGTCGTTCAGGTATATCATCCCAAGCCCGAACCAGGGCTCAGCAAAACCGGGATCCAGGTCGATGGCTTCCTGGTAATACTTTGATGCCATTTCACAGTCGCCGGTTTTATCAAAACATTCTGCTGCATAGGTCAAGGCCTCAGAACTTTCATTCTCGTACTCCAGGTACTCCAGGTATGCTTCCAGGGCATTAAGATAATCGCCTGTATTACTTAGAATATTTGCCTTATTAAAGAGCGCAAAAACATTTGTGGAGTTTATGGCAAGCGAGTAATCATAGGCTTCTACAGCCTCTTTCAGCCTGTTTGTTTTGTTATAAAGGATTCCGAGGTTATACCATGCATTATCAGAAAAAGGCACATTTACCAGGAATTCGTTATAATACTCAATGGCCTTCTCATATTCTTCCAGCTTCTCATAGGCGTAGGCCAGATCGTAGAGATGGGTATGGTAATCTGGTTCGAGCTCAATCAGCCTGTGCAGGTAAGGGAGAAGTATTTTATAATGATTCAGGTTGTAAAGTATTGAAGTAATACTTAAGAGTATTGTTATTTCTTCAGCGGGATCTGTTTCAAGGGCAATGTCAAAATTGCGTTTTGTACCCTGTATATCTCCAAGCATTCCCAGGGCTGCTCCCTTAATAATAAATATCTCAAAATTATTTGGTTCAAGGCTCTCCAGCACCTTGATTGTCTTGAGAGCGTCAACAGCCCTGCCTTTATCAATCATTACCTTTGCACGACGCAACTGCAGGGAAACAGATTGCGGGTGTTGATTGTAGGCAGCCTCAGATGCTTCAAAAGCAAATGTAACATCATTCTGCTCCAGGTAATAATCAATTATTGCCTCAAACTCTGACACATCAAAAAAATAATTCTCATTATTCTTCCTCATGTGTTCGAAGCGCTCAACAATCAATGATTTGTCTTCATCGTAATATCCCAACCTTTCCTCATCCATATTGATTGCCTGATTATAGGTTCAAGATGCAAAAATAGAATAAATTATCTGCGCTGCCAGTTTAGGCTCCCGAATTTTTTCACAAATATGTTTTTTTATAAACAGCTGTTTATCAGTAATAAAATCAGAGTACTAATAAAATATGATAAATAATAACCGGCTGTACGCAACCTTTAAGGTAGCTATTACATCTTAAGGGTGTAATTATTGAGGATCTGAACAATTACCCTCATACCCTAAATTACCCTAAATTAACCTAAATTCTACCTTCGAAGAGCCGGGAATTCCTCCCGGTTTTTTTTTGATATCAATTTTTATCTAATTTTACCTCATACAATCAAGTATCCGGATATGAAAAAACATATAAGCTTATACCTCGTGCTCGCACTGATTCTTATAGTTACCAGCTCAAGTAATTGTGGTGGTGATGACCCGAAAATAAAATACGAGTATGGTTTTTTTGCCGACTCCACAATAAATCTTTACGGATTAAACAGCGAGTATGATGACCTTAACATGGCTCTTCCCCAGATAACTATGTATCTGCCTGTTATTTTTTCTTCAAACAGGAACAGCGGCGGAAATGATTTTGACCTGGTAACAGGTGTATTTTCATATATTTTTAACCAGATTGACGGAAGCTTCGAATTATACTCAGAAATGTTAAGCTCCGATTTCTACGACTACCTGGAGAATGCTGCCAATACTGATGGAAATGATTTTGGCCCCTCAAGAATCTTTAATGGTCTTGATGGCAAAGAGTATTTCTTCTGTGCCTCGGAGAGTGCGGAAGGGGACCTTGACCTGAGATATATGAATTATTATCCAAGCGGGGGCAATAACCCACCTACCGGAGTAACAATGTCGGATCTGAGTGTGCTTAACACACCTGCAAATGAAGCATATTTAACTTTCGACCGGGAGTTCAGCAAGGTATACTACACAACAGATCGAAACGGGGATTATGATATTTATGAGAACCCTGTAGAAATAAGTACAAGCTTTGAGGCATGGTTAGCCGGCGACTATTCTGATGGTACCAGAACCGACAGTATCAACAGTGCTGCCAACGATAAATGCCCCTATATTTTTGATAATATCATGGTTTTTGCCTCAGACAGACCAGGTGGAATGGGTGGCTACGATCTTTACATGTCGGTATATGCCAATGGTAAATGGAGCAGTGCCAGAAATATGGGTCCGGACATAAATACCCAGTATAATGAATACAGGCCCCTGCTGAGCTTTGCACCGGGATTTACCAATGATTATATACTATTCTCATCAGACCGGCCAGGAGGCAAAGGCGGGTATGACCTCTACCTGAGGGGCCTTGACGACTTACCTTAGCCCCTTTATTTACCGATCTTTCCTGCCAGCAGGGTATTCTGAAGAAGCGATACAATGGTCATCGGACCAACTCCTCCGGGCACCGGCGTAATATAGGAGCATTTGGGTGCAACAGTGTCGAAATCCACATCACCACGAAGCTTCCATCCGGACTTTGTTTCATCCGATTTAACCCTGGTTGTGCCTACATCAATAACCACGGCACCTTCTTTAACCATATCTGCTGTTACAAAGCCGGGAATTCCCATAGCTGCAATTATAATATCTGCTTCGGAGGTAACCAGGGGCAGGTCTTTGGTCCTGCTGTGAACAACTGTAACCGTAGCATCAATACCCTTCTTTGACATCAGAATGCTTACCGGCCGTCCAACAATATTGCTTCTGCCAATAACAACACATTTTTTACCTGAGGTCTCAATATCATATCTTTTCAGCAGCTCCATAATCCCATAGGGAGTAGCAGATACAAATGAAGGTAAACCAACAACCATTTTGCCCACGTTTACAGGGTGAAATCCATCCACGTCCTTTGCAGGGTCAATAGCCTCAATCACCTTATTCTCTGAAATATGGCCGGGAAGTGGCAACTGCACAATAAAACCGTCAATATCAGGATCATTATTAAGATCGTCCACTTTTGCAAGCAACTCATCTTCTGATACATCGGCATCAAACCTTACCAGCGTGGAATTAAATCCAACCTGCTCACAGGCTTTTACTTTATGTGCAACATAGGTTTCACTTCCACCATCATTGCCAACAAGTACTGCAGCAAGATGTGGAATCTTACCACCCTGTTCCTTAATCTTTTTTACTTCCCCGGCTATCTCAAGCTTTATATCCGAGGAGATTTGTTTTCCATCGATTATTTTATACATATCTGATTAATTTGGTCTCATCATTTTAGCAAGATTTCCACCTCCTTTTTTCGTCATCACCTTCATCATTCTCTTTGTTTCGTCAAATTGCTTCAGAAGCCTGTTCACCTCCTGTATGCTCGTACCGCTTCCACTGGCAATTCGTTTTCTTCTGCTTCCATTCATTACCGAGGGATTTGCTCTCTCCTCAGGGGTCATACTGTGAATTATTGCTTCAATACCCTTGAAAGCATCATCGTCAAGATCAAGATTTTTAATGGCTTTTCCAACTCCGGGTACCATTCCCATAAGGTCTTTAATGTTACCCATCTTCTTAATCTGCTTTATCTGGGATATAAAATCATTAAAGTCGAACTGGTTTTTTGCTATTCTTTTCTGGAGCTTGGCAGCTTCCTCCTGGTCAAATTGCTCCTGGGCTTTTTCAACAAGCGATACTATATCGCCCATTCCCAGTATCCGGTCAGCCATCCTTTCCGGATAGAAAAGGTCTATGGCATCCATCTTCTCACCCGAGCCAATAAACTTAATAGGTTTATTTACAACCCCCTTTATTGAAAGAGCTGCCCCACCACGGGTGTCACCATCCAGTTTAGTCAGAACAACACCATCAAAATCAAGCCTTTCATTAAACTCCTTAGCTGTATTAACTGCATCCTGACCGGTCATGGCATCTACCACAAACAATGTTTCGTGAGGCGTTACAGCTTCTTTTACCGCACTTATTTCTGCCATCATCTCTTCGTCAATGGCAAGGCGGCCCGCTGTATCGATAATAACTGTATCGTAACCCATATTCCTTGCTTCCCTGACTGCCCTTTTTGCAATCTTAACCGGGTCCTGGTTACCCTCTTCTGTATAGACAGGCACATTGATCTGTTCTCCCAGTACTTTTAATTGTTCAATTGCAGCAGGCCGGTAAACATCACCTGCGACCAGCATCGGGTTTCTTCCTTTTTTTGTTTTAAGAAGATTTGCAAGCTTACCTGAAAAGGTTGTTTTACCAGAGCCCTGGAGCCCGGATATAAGTATTACACAGGGATTACCCTTTATATTTATCTCAACATTCTCCCCTCCCATCAACAGGGCAAGTTCATCATGTACTATTTTTACCATCAGTTGAGATGGTTTAACTGCATTCAGTACATTTTGCCCGAGGGCCTTCTCTTTTACGGTATCAGTGAAATCTTTGGCTATCCTGTAGTTTACATCAGCATCAAGAAGTGCACGCCTCACATCCTTGAGTGTCTCAGCCACATTTATCTCAGTTATTCTCCCCTGGCCCTTAATTATTTTAAAAGACCTCTCTAATCGTTCGCTTAAATTCTCAAACATTTTATTCTAAAATTTCTACAAAACTAATAAGTTTTACATTCTTTCGGGCATATCAATCCCAAGCAACCACATCGCTTTTTCAAGTACCCGGCCGGTAAGCCCGGTGATAGCAATCCGGAATTTTCTGAGCAAAATATCTTCCTCGCCAAGAATTGAGTAATCATGGTAGAACTGGTTGAAATCACGGGCAAGGTCGTAGCAATAGTTGGCAATCATTGCAGGACTCAGACTCCCGGCTGCCTCGGCAACTACATTCTCAAAGCGTGAGAGGCTAAGTATTATACTCTGCTCTTTTATATTGGTTTTTACCTCTACACTCAATTCCGTATCTTCATCGCCTGCCTTTCGCATAATCGAGTTTATCCTGGCGTAGGTATACTGAATAAACGGACCGGTATTACCATTGAAATCTATTGATTCTGCAGGATTAAATGTCATATTCTTCTTAGGGTCTACTTTCAGGATAAAGTACTTGAGTGCTCCCAGTCCTACCTTTCTGAAAATCTCCCTTTTCTCTTCATCGGGATAATCATCGAGCTTACCCAGTTCATCAGAGGTTGTGCGAGCCGTGCTTATCATTTCTTCCAGCAGGTCATCGGCATCCACAACTTTACCTTCGCGTGATTTCATTTTTCCTTCGGGCAGTTCAACCATGCCATATGAAAAATGATAAAGCGAATCGGCCCATTTGTATCCCAGTTTTAAAAGCAGGAGCTTTAAAATCTGGAAATGATAATTCTGCTCGTTACCAACAACATAA
The DNA here is from genome assembly GCA_036350795.1 of Marinilabiliaceae bacterium. Taxonomy (GTDB): domain Bacteria; phylum Bacteroidota; class Bacteroidia; order Bacteroidales; family VadinHA17; genus JAUVKT01. The sequence continues at coordinate 55,735 of JAZBNV010000131.1, read as the reverse complement.
TAATGACTGTCGAAGTTATAATCACGGTGACGTTCTATTGCCGTACCCAGGTCCTGGGTCATATAAACAGCCGTTCCATCAGACCTCAGTAGTAATTTCTGATCCAGCCCTTCAGATGTAAAATCAGCCCAGACTGATCCATCGTCCTTCTTTTCCAGCAGCCCCTTTTCAACTGCCTCCAGTACAATATCCCTTCCAAGCCGGTAGGTATCAGACTCATAATATATCCGGTCAAAGTCAACACCCAGGGCCTTGTATGTTTCGTCGAAACCTTTATAAACCCACGAATTCATTTTTTCCCAGAGCTCAACAGTTTCGGTATCGCCATTTTCCCATTTACGAAGCATTTCCCTGGCCTCAATAATAAGACCTGCTTTTTCTGCTGCTTCCTCAGGCTGCATCCCATTTTTTATTAGCCCGGCCTGTTGCTTCTTATACTCCACATCAAACTTCACATAATAGCGTCCAACCAGGTGATCCCCCTTTTCACCGGTGGATTGGGGTGTTTCACCATTTCCGAATTTCTGCCAGGCAAGCATCGACTTGCAGATATGAATGCCCCGGTCGTTTACAATATTCGTTTTATATACCTTATTCCCTGAATATGAAAGTATTCTTGAAAGCGAGAAGCCCAGCAGGTTGTTCCTGATATGACCCAGGTGAAGAGGCTTGTTGGTGTTGGGCGACGAGTACTCAATCATAACAATTCGCTCCTCCTTCGCAGGGCGGGGAATACCACTCAGAAGACCTTCCTTCAGACTCCTGACAAGCTCAACAAATACCTGCCCTGATAAACTCAGGTTAAGAAAGCCCTTTACCACATTGTACGATTCAAACTCCCTGTGCCTGGCTGTAATAAAAGAACCTAAATCCTCGGCGGTAAGCTCAGGAGATTTTCGTGAAAACCTGAGCAGTGGAAATACAACAAGAGTATAATCACCCTTAAATTCTTTGCGTGTCAGCTGTACCTGGATAAGATCTTTTTCAATATCAGCTCCATATAACTCTGAAACTGCTTCAGTACCAATTTTTACGAGGAAATTTTCCATCTGTTATAGCTGTAATGTCAGGCTGCAAAGATAAAATAAAATAGTATTGAGGTAACAAATCTGCCGGCCTAACGTATGAATTGATATCAGTGATGACAAATTTTGTCTAATAGCAGTATAACGTTGATAGAAAGTGAAAACTATTTGATAAATGATTTGCTCCTGACTCAATAATAGAATAGTTTTGATGTTAACAAGTGTTTCGGTTAGAAATTCGAGTATATTAAATTGGAAAACCTATCAATTAAATCAAAAGAGAAGTCACCTGAAATCTTCTGCAATGCAGAATCAGGCGATCTGGTATTTAAAGGAAAATCAATTCCTGAAAATGCAGCACTGATCTATAAGCCCGTTATTGAATGGGCAACTGAATATATCAAATCTGCAGGCGAGGAAACCAACCTTCATCTCGATCTGGAATATTTCAATACAGCTTCATCTATCTGGATAGCCAAACTAATCAAGGTGCTTTCTGAGATCAACAACCGTGGACGGTTATTTGTAATCCATATCTATTTCGATATCGAAGATTTCGACGAAATGGACGAGCACGATCTCGCCGAAGTTATTTCACCTGTTACAGAATCTCTGAGCGGTGCCAAAGTAAGTATGGGAATAAAAGTATACGGCAAAGACGAATCTGATTCAGTAATCAGGGAAAAATTAATCCTCCTTTAATATTTTATCGGCTAAATATTTGAATTATTTGCTCTATTTCAAGTAATTTAGGTTGCTTGTTCCTATGGAACATCTACGACCTGTATTATGCGTGATAAATACCCGGAAAAAAATAACAGGAAGGCAGCATTTGCCGGCCGCTTCTATCCTTCAGAAAAAGCAGCTCTGAAGGAGGAAATAAAAAACCTTCTGAAAAAAAACAGTGTGAAAAATATTCAGGATAGGGTGAGAGCCCTGCTTGTACCACATGCCGGCTACGTTTATTCGGGAGCAACTGCAGCAAGCGGGTATAGCAGCCTGCTTAATATGAGCCCCTATAAGGCTGTCTTTCTTATTGGATCAAGTCACAGGTACAGGTTCAGCGGCGCAGGTATTTCGACAATGGATAATTTTATTACACCTCTTGGAGCAGTAAAGTTAAATAAAGCAATTTGCGCTGATCTGATTGAAGAAGGAGCAGTGTTTTCAGCAAAAGAAGAAGTGCATAGCGATGAGCATTCCCTGGAAGTGCAGCTGCCCTTCCTTCAATATATTTTCGAAGACAGGCTTTCTGTTGTTCCTGTTTTAACAGGTTCAACATCAGTAAGTGAATTGGAAGAGATTGCAGGGCATCTTTACCCCTACTTTAACGATGATTACCTTTTTATTATTTCGTCTGACTTCTCTCATTACCCGGCATATAAGGAGGCTGTAGAACTCGATAAGGAAACAATAGATAAGTTTATCAGGTCTGAACCAGAAGACTTTGCCAGCTGGATTCTTGACGCCGAAGCCGGGAAGAAAAACGGAGCTCATACACCCATGTGTGGCTGGTGTGCAGGCATGATACTGAAGTTCCTCTACAGAAAAGCTATTATTGATAATAATAAACTAATATATAATCACTTAAATTACTCCAACTCGGGAGACAGCGGTTTTGGTGACAGGGATGGCGTGGTTGGATACCATTCACTGGTTCTGCTAAATAGCGATGCTACAAATACCATGTTCAATCTCAGCACGGAGGAGAAGAACAGGCTGCTTAAGCTGGCCCGCGATAATATTAGCATGAAACTGAGCGAGGGCAGATTTATAAGCACTGATTCTTCAGACTTCAGCGGCAGGCTTGTGCAGAATCTTGGAGCCTTTGTCACTTTACGAATTAATAAAAAACTCAGAGGCTGTATAGGAAGTCTGAGTCCAACAGGTCCCTTATATGAAACAATCAGGCAGATGTCGGCTGCATCAGCTTTTTCTGATTCAAGATTTGATCCCCTTAGACCTGAAGAACTTGAAAAGGTGGAAATCGAAATTTCGGTACTGGGACCGAAAGAGAGAATTGAGGATGCAGCTTCGATTATTCCCGGAAAGCATGGAGTAATGATGGTACATGGCACAAGATCTGCAATTTTTCTGCCCCAGGTAGCAAGCGAACAGGGCTGGGATACAATGCAGCTGCTGGGTCACCTGTCACGCGACAAAGCCGGACTGAAATGGGACTCATGGAAGGAAGCTGAATTATATATCTATGAAGCACTTGTATTTTCTGAAGGAGATTAGCATTTTTCCAGGTAAAAAGCATAATAAATAAGAATGAATAAATTAAACAAAGTAGGAAAGTATACGAATCTCGAGGGCTGGGTATCGATTGTAAGCAATGTGCTTCTTGCATTACTTAAATACTGGGCAGGGCTGGTATCAGGCTCGGTGGCACTTATTGCTGACGCCTGGCATACAATCTCCGATTCACTAAGCTCAGTTGTAATAATTATCGGAGGCCGGATTTCTTTAAAACCTGCTGATGAAACTCATCCTTTCGGGCATGGAAGGATGGAACTTGTATCTACAATAGCTGTGTCTGTAATGCTTTTTATTGTTGCCTTCTCTTTTATGAAAGAGTCGATCCAAAAATTCAGTAATCACGAGCAGGCTGTTTACGGTACGGTAGCCCTGGTGGTAACCATAGTCTCTATAATAGCAAAAGAAGGCCTGGCCCAGTTCGCCTTTTATTGTGCAAGGAAATCAGGGTCCCTGGCTCTTAAAGCTGATGCCTGGCATCACCGTACAGATTCCATTTCCTCGGTATTAATACTTATAGGTATTCTGGCCGGTAAAAACTTCTGGTGGATGGATAGCATACTTGGGATTCTTGTTGCACTTATAATAGCATACACTGCCTACAGTCTTACATCAACAACCATCAGCAGGATACTTGGAGAAAAACCTGATAAGCAAACCCTGAAAAGGGTTATAGAAATTGCAAATGAAGTCTCACAGAGTGAAACCTCTCCACACCACTTCCATCTACATGATTATGTGATGCATAAGGAATTGACCTTTCATCTTAAATTGCCCCCTGATCTCAATATTTCTGAAGCACACAGGCTGGTGAGTAAGATAGAAGATAAAATCAGGGAGGAACTGGATATAATTGCCACAATCCATATAGAACCCAAGATCTAAGGAATGAACAGAGAAGAAGCAGCAAAACGGATACCTGAACTAAGGGAGCAGATTAAGGATCACAACAACAGGTACTATATCAGTAACGAACCACTAATCAGCGATTATGATTACGATCTCCTTGTAAAAGAACTGGAAAAGCTTGAAAGCCTCTTTCCTGAGTTTGCCCGTGAAAGCTCCCCAACCAGGCTTGTTGGAAGTGATATAACTCCCGGGTTTACCCAGGTAAGGCATCCCTATCCCATGCTTTCGCTTGGAAATACCTATAATGAGGAGGAAGTTCGTGATTTCGACACAAGGGTAAAAAAAATACTGGATAATGATCCTGAATACGCCTGTGAACTGAAATATGACGGCGTATCAATCAGCCTTACATACAGGAATGGCAGGCTTGTTTCAGGAGTAACCCGCGGCGATGGGACAAAAGGTGACGACGTAACTGCCAATATCAGAACCATCAGGTCGATACCTCAATACATTGAAGGTGATGATATCCCGGCAGAGTTCACAATAAGGGGTGAAATATATATAGCTATCGAAGACTTTGCCAGGATGAATCTGGAAAGAGAGGAAGCAGGATTCGAAAAATATGCCAATCCCAGAAATACAGCAGCCGGATCACTTAAACTGCTCGATCCCGATGAAGTGGCAAAGCGACCACTGGAGTGCTTCCTTTACTCTATGCTCGGTGCATCACTGCCCTTCAGAACACATAGCCAGAACCTGGAAATAGCTAAAAAATGGGGATTCAGAGTGCCTGATGAGATTGAGCTTGTTTCTTCTGTCGACGGTGTACTTGGTTTTATTTCGAGCTGGGATAAAAAAAGAAAATCTCTGCCCTATGAGATTGATGGCGCAGTAATCAAGGTAAACAGGCTGGATGACCAATCCAGGCTGGGAATGACTGCCAAATCGCCACGATGGGCAATTGCCTACAAGTATAAGGCCGAAAGAGCGGGTACCATTCTAAGCTCAGTCAGCTTCCAGGTAGGCAGAACAGGTGCAGTTACACCGGTTGCGAACCTCGTTCCCGTGCTACTTGCAGGTACAACAGTAAAAAGAGCTTCCCTCCATAATGCAGACCAGATGGAGCTGCTTGACCTTCACCTGGGAGATGAAGTTTTTGTAGAGAAGGGAGGTGAAATTATTCCCAAGATAGTGGGTGTAAACAGGGAAGCCAGGAAGGAAGGATCGCTAAAGGTTATATTTATTGAAAACTGTCCTGAATGTGGTTCAGTGCTTCAGCGCGAAGAAACAGAGGCAAATCATTACTGCCCTAACAGCAATCATTGCCCTCCCCAGATAAAAGGTAAGATAGAGCATTTTATAAGCAGGAAGGCAATGGATATTGACGGACTGGGAGAAGAAACCATAGACCTCCTGTACAGGAACGGACTGGTGGAAAATGTAGCTGATCTGTATAAACTCAGCTTTGAAGACATCATTAAACTGGAAAGAATGGGTGAGAAATCAGCAGAGAATATCCTGAGGGGAATTGATGCATCCAGGGACAGGAATTTCCATGAATTGCTTTTCGGACTTGGTATAAGATATGTAGGTGAAACGGTGGCAAAAACCCTGGCTAAATATTTTGAAAATATTGATAAGCTTATCGATGCCACCTATGAAGAGCTTACCGGCATACATGAAATTGGTACAAGGATTGCCGAAAGCCTGCTTTCTTATTTCAGTCAGCCCGAAAACTTAACTATTATCAAAAGGCTTAAAGAAGCTGGCCTGAAGATGCACACTGAGCAGGTGCAGGGTGAAGGGAGCGATATACTAAGGGGAAAAGTAATTGTAGTATCAGGAAAGTTCAGCAGGCACAGCCGTGACGAATACAAGGAAATGATTGAAATAAATGGAGGTAAAAACTCATCCTCCATATCGGCCAGCACATCCTTTATACTTGCAGGCGAAAATATGGGACCTTCAAAGCTGAAGAAAGCGACAGATCTGGGTATCGATATTTTAAGCGAAGAAGATTTTCTAAAATTATTTGACCAAAGCAGTAATTAATACTATTAAGTAATTAAAAATTCGATTAGGTTTGTAGTATGGAACTCTTTAGAAAACCGAGACTGGCCTGGGCACGCTTCAAAATCAGGAAAAGACTAAAAAGTACTTATCGCAATAAGAGATTCAATAATCTTAAGAATGCACACAAAATTGGTATAATATGGGATGGAAGTTTTATTGAATCATTTTCTGTTCTCTCAGACTTTTACAAGAGGATGCAAATAAACAATATACAGGTTGATATAGTATGTTTTCACCCTAACAAGATTTTACCGGATGAGTATACTGCCCTGAGATACCTCAGATGTTTTAAGCAAAGTGACCTTAACTATTTCTTTATCCCGAAAGCAGCTGAGATTGATGACTTTATAAGCACCCCATACGAAATCCTGATAGATATTAATCTTAATAACAGGTTTCCTTTATTTTATATTACAAGCCTGTCGAAAGCTGAATTCAAGATTGGTGCAGGCAACACTATCGACAGCAACTCGCTTGATATGACTATCGAACTTAAAGATAAAACAGATATTAAGTATTATCTTGAGCAGGTTGAATATTACCTTAAGATGATAAATACCAGTGTCTGATTCCCGGATGCTCAACTAATTTACATGGATATGAGTAAAAATTTTACAGGAACAGGAGTAGCAGTAGTTACACCATTTAAGACCGATACAAGCATTGACTTCAAGGCCCTGGAAAGGGTTGTCAGCCATATTATTAACGGTGGAGTTGATTATCTTGTGGTACTGGGCACAACAAGCGAGGCAGTAACACTGAGCCCGGAGGAGAAAGAAGCTGTAGTATCTTACGTAAAGGAAATCAATAATGGCCGTTTACCCATAGTACTTGGTATGGGAGGAAATAATACCCACCAGGTGGAAAATGATATCAGGTCAACTGATTTTGAGGGTATTGACGGGATACTTTCGGTTGCACCCTATTATAATAAACCCGGACAGAAAGGTATTTATCAACACTTTAAGGCAATCTCATCAGCAAGTCCCGTACCTGTTATGCTCTACAATGTACCCGGCAGGACCAGCTCAAATATATCTGCTGATACATGTTTAAAACTGGCCTGGGATTTTGATAATATTGTTGCAGTAAAAGAAGCCTCCGGTGATCTTACCCAGGTTATGAACATAGTAAGCAGGGCTCCTGCCGGATTCCAGGTTATCTCCGGCGACGACCTGCTTACTCTGCCTATGATAGCACTGGGTTGCACAGGTGTTGTAAGCGTACTTGCCAATGCCTTTCCCAAAGAGTGGAGTGAAATGACTGATCTGGCATTAAAGAGCAAGAACAGGCAGGCAGCAGATATACATTACAAATACCTGGAAATGATTGGTCTTTTGTTCGAGGACGGAAACCCGGCAGGTATTAAGTCTGTACTGAACTGCCTGAATCTCTGCCAGAATACGGTAAGACTTCCTCTTACCCCGGTAAGCAGGAATACTTCAACCAGAATAAGCACCCTTATCCAGGATCTTAAGCTGACAATCTGATCAGGCCTGTGCTCCGGCTTGTGGAGACGATGGTCCTGCCTGCATCCTGCCATGGCATTGTTTGTACTTTTTACCACTTCCGCAGGGACAGGGATCATTTCTTCCGACTTTTTTGTCGACACGAACAGGCTGAGCCTTCTGAGGCGCCTGCTTCTGTTCTCCTGATCCATCGTCCTTATATGAAGAGTAGTCGCTCTTGGAGGTCCTGTACTTACTCATATCAGTTCTCCTCCTCCTCTCAGCTCTCCTTACGTTTTCCGGGTCAGGTGTCGGGATATGCCCCTTCATCAGGGTTGATACAACACTTTTGTTAACCCTGTCAATAATTACCTTGAATAGCTCGAACGACTCAAACTTGTAAATCAGCAGCGGATCCTTCTGCTCGTAGGTTGCATTCTGAACAGATTGCTTAAGCTCATCCATCTCCCTCAGATGTTCCTTCCACAACTCATCAATAGTTGCAAGAACAACAGTTTTTTCATACGATCTTACAAGATCAAGTCCTTCTGACTCAGCCGAGGCCTTCAGGTTTGTAATAACCTGGAATACCTTAGTTCCATCCGAAACAGGTACAACCACATTTTCATAAACATGCGACTGTCTTTCATATACATCCTTAATAACCGGGTAGGCTTCCGATGCTATTTTTTCGGTCTTTCTCTGGTAAGTCTCAATTACCTGTTTATTTATCTGTTCGATAAGGTCACCGGCAGATATTTGCAGAAATTCCTTTTCCTCAACGGGAGATTCCATCGAGAACGACCTGAGCAATTCCAGCTTAAAGTTTTCGAAGTCACCCGCAGTATGATAAGTTTCGACCATGTTCTCAGAAACATCATACATCATATTGGCAATATCAACCAGCAGGCGCTCGCCTACAAGCGCATGTCTTCTACGCTTGTAGATTACCTCCCTCTGTGAATTCATTACGTCGTCGTATTCGAGCAGGCGCTTACGAATACCAAAGTTATTTTCCTCAACCTTTTTCTGTGCTCTTTCTATCGACTTGGTGATCATGGAGTGCTGTATCATTTCACCTTCGCCCAGGCCTAAACGGTCCATTACCCCGGCTATTCTTTCAGAACCGAAAAGCCTCATCAGATCATCTTCAAGCGAAACATAGAAAAGTGATGAACCGGGGTCACCCTGCCGGCCCGACCTCCCCCGTAGCTGCCTGTCGACCCGCCTGGATTCATGTCGCTCGGTACCTATTATGGCAAGACCACCAGCTTCCTTAACCTTATCTGAAAGTTTAATGTCGGTACCCCTTCCTGCCATATTGGTAGCTATTGTTACAGCACCTTCCTTACCAGCTTCGGCAACGATATCTGCCTCTCTCTGGTGGAGTTTTGCGTTAAGCACATTATGCTTGATACCCTTCATCTTCAGCATCCTGCTAAGAAGCTCAGAAATTTCAACCGATGTTGTCCCTACAAGAACAGGTCGGCCCAGCCGGTTAAGTTCAATTATTTCATCTATTACAGCATTATACTTTTCCCTTTTGGTTTTATATACAACATCTTCACGGTCGTCGCGTACAATTGGCCTGTTGGTAGGAATTACAACAACATCAAGTTTATATATATCCCAGAATTCTCCTGCTTCAGTTTCGGCAGTACCGGTCATACCGGCCAGTTTATGATACATCCTGAAATAATTCTGAAGAGTAATGGTGGCAAATGTCTGGGTAGATGCCTCCACCTTAACTCTCTCCTTCGCCTCAATCGCCTGGTGCAGTCCGTCCGAGTAACGGCGTCCTTCCATTATCCTGCCTGTCTGTTCATCAACAATCTTAACCTTGTTGTCGATAACAACATACTCCACATCATTCTCAAAAAGAGTATATGCTTTCAGGAGCTGGTTCATGGTATGAACCCTTTCTGATTTTACCGAATAGTCCTGGAGCAACTCATCTTTCGCCTTTAACTTCTCCAGTTCGGGTATATCAGACTTTTCTATTTCTGCTATTTCTGAGCCAACATCGGGAAGTACAAAGAATGAGGCATTTTCAACCGATGTGGAAATCAGATCAATTCCTTTCTCGGTAAGTTCAATCGAGTTATTTTTTTCGTCAATAATAAAGAAGAGCTCACTTGTAACCTTGGGCATCTCCTTACTGTTGTTCTGCATATAAAAATTCTCAGTCTTAAGCAGGAGGCTTTTATTTCCTTCCTCACTGAGAAATTTAATAAGTGCATTATTCTTGGGCAGACCCTTGAATGCCCTCAGCAGAAGCAATCCTCCCTCATCCGTTTTGTCTTCGGCAATCAGGTGCTTGGCATCTGCAATTATCTGGGTAACCAGCTTTTTCTGTGCATTTACAAGCTTCTCCACCTGTGGCTTAAGCTCATCAAACTGGTGGGTATCACTCTTTGCAGTTGGTCCTGAGATTATCAACGGAGTCCGTGCATCATCAACCAGAACTGAATCCACCTCATCTACAATGGCATAATGATGTTTCCTCTGAACCAGGTCATCAGAATTAACCGCCATATTATCCCTCAGGTAATCAAAGCCGAACTCGTTATTTGTTCCGAAAGTAATATCAGCCAGGTAAGCCTTGCGCCTTGATACAGAGTTAGGTTCATGCTTATCTATGCAGTCGACAGTAAGACCATGAAACTCGTAGAGTGGTCCCATCCATTCAGAGTCTCTCTTGGAGAGGTAATCGTTAACCGTTACTATATGCACTCCCCTGCCAGCCAGGGCATTCAGGAATACGGGCAGGGTTGCCACAAGCGTTTTACCTTCGCCTGTTGCCATCTCTGCAATTTTGCCCCTGTGCAGGGCAACACCACCTATAAGCTGAACATCATAATGGATCATATTCCAGGTTGTCTCATTTCCTCCTGCAACCCAGGTATTATGCCATAAAGCCTTATCTCCTTTAATATCAATACTATCACGGCCCGCCGCCAGGTCACGGTCAAAAGCCGTTGCACTTACCTCAATTTTTTTATTTTCGGTAAACCTGCGGGCTGTCTCCTTTATAAGTGCAAATGCCTCGGGCAGGCACTCCAGGAGTATATCTTCAAGCTTTTCACTGATCTTTTCCTCGATCTTGTCTATACTTGTAAAAAGCTCTTCCTTCAGGTAGACATCCTTTTCGGCATCAGCTTTCTCCTTAATTGCGGCTATCTCATTTTCTTCTTCCCTTATTCCATCATGAATCTTCTTCCTGAGCTTATGAGTAACATTTCGCAGTTCATCATTTGTAAGTGAGGATATCTTATCATATTCTGCCCTGGTCTTTTCAACATAAGGCATTATTTCCTTCAGGTCTCTTTCATACTTATTGCCCAGGAAAACACCAAGAACCTTATTAATTACACTCATTTATTATATAGTATTATATTGGAACGTATCGATAACAGCTCAATGCTTATCAAAATATCTGCCAAACACCGGCCTGCACAAAATTAGCTTGTTTTTTGCTAAAACAAAATGGGTGTGCTGGATTTTGTCCAACCACCCATTAAAGACTCTTCCTGAAGATTACATACGTCAGCAGCTCCTGATTCAGGGAGCTCAGACAATATGGGTTTGCTGATATTGTAATTATTCAGAGGCTGCTTCTTCCGCCCGCATGCCCATAATATCCCTGTCAAACATATACATATTGTGCGATCCAACAAGATTTAGCTTGTCTATAATCGCCTGAACTGACGATTCTTCCTCAACCTGTTCTGATATAAACCACTGTATCCAGTTGGTGGTGGCGAAATCATTTTCTTCGATTGCCATGGCTGCAACTTCATTAATGCTTTCAGAGATATACTGCTCATGCTTTAATACTTCGTCAAACATTGTATTGATATCACCAAAATCAACCGGTGGCTTTTCTAGTGCCGGCATTATTGCATGTCCGCCACGTTCATTTATGTACCTTACAAATTTTAGCATATGTAACTTTTCTTCCTCGGCCTGCTCATAAAGCCAGTCGGCTATACCAGCATAACCTTTGGTTTCTGTCCATGATGCCATTGCGAGGTAAAGAAGAGAAGAATAGAACTCTCTCTCCACCTGTCTGTTACAAATATCTTCAATCGATTTTTTTAGCATGATCTTAAGTTTTATAATATTAAATTATCAATACAAAAGTAATGAATACACCGATACTTATGGCAAGGTATGCCAGGATTTTTCAAAGCAGTTCTTCAACTTTATCCACAAGGGCCTTTATGCTGAAGGGTTTCGTAAACACTGCCTCAGCCCCCATTGTTTTGGCAATACTCAGATAATTGACCGGCCCGACTTTTCCACCACCTGATATTGCTATAACTTTTATCCTGTCTTTCATTTTTCTTAACTCCATTATCAGCCCGATACCATCAAGTTCAGGCATTACGATATCTGTTATCACCATATCAATAAGCAGGGACTTAAACTTCTTGATAGCTTCCCTCCCGTTAGAAGCCTCTATAACCATATATTCGCCTCTTTTTTTTAATGATTCGCTTATCATTTCCCTGAGGTCACTGTCGTCCTCAACTACCATGATTCCTGCCATAATGTTTAATATTTTGACTGTAAAGTATTTACTATTTCTCTAAGGCTGACCGGTTCGGTAAGTATAGTAAATCGCTTCCGGTCGATGTTTAATACCTTTCTGTAAGTGGCTATTCCGGGACGGGTTATCAATACGATACCTGCCCCCCTGAACGTTTCCAATAATGATCTCAGAAGCTCCTCTTTGGACTCCTCTTCAAAATTACACCTCATAAAGATATATTTAATATGCTTTTCGTTAAGAAGATATCTCTGAAGTTGCTCCTGGTCGTGCACAAGCCTCACATCATAATTCATTCTTTCAAGTGCAAGTGAAACCGTGCGTGAGAAATGAATATTATTATCGAGATAAAGAATCTTATCTCTGTCCGTATCCTGAATTGCAAGACTTTGTTCTTCGCTCAGACTTTCCATGATCGGGATACTTATCGTAAAAAGTGTTCCTTCACCCGGTGAACTGTCCACGGCAATCTCTCCACCCAGTCCAGTAATAATGCCATGAGCTACTGAAAGTCCCATTCCTGTTCCCTTACCCTGTTCCTTTGTTGTAAAGAATGGTTCATAAATCCTTTCAATAACAGACTTATCTATTCCGGAGCCGGTATCTGATATCCGTATTACTGCCATCGACCCCGAATCAGTTTTTAAAGAATCGACCCTGACCCTGATCTTCCCTCCCCCGCTCTCCATAGCCTGCATTGAGTTTGTCATAATATTCAGGAATACCCTGAACAGCTGAGTAGGATCTGCATTTACATATCCATGACTTTTTTTTATTTCCAGCTTAAGACCGATATTATGTGGTAAGGCAGCTTCCATAAAACTAACAGCCTCTCTTACCACTTTTTCTACCCTGACTGGAACTTTCTCAATTTCTATCTGCCTGCTAAATGTAAGCATCTGGGTTACAATACTCTCGGCCCTGTTTACTGAATTTAGCTGACGCTCCATGTAATCGTAGACCCCCGATTCGGGACTTACTTCATCCATTGCCAGTTCTGAATATCCCGCTATTGTGGTAAGTATTGTATTAAAATCATGCGCTATACCGCCTGCCAGCGAACCAAGCGTTTCTATCCTCTGGGCCTGGTTCAGCTTTCTTTCAAGTATAACTTCCCTGGTCTGATCTTCAAGAGTTGCATGGATCTTAAGTTCTCCTGAAGAAACTCTGCGACAGTATGTACTCATCCGCACATAAATATCATTTTCTTTCCAGGTATTTGCGTGCAGGTGTCCAAAGGTTGTTGCTTCGCCTTCATGCACTGAGTTGATATAATTAAGAAAGCGCTTATCGTTCTCAAAAAAGTCTGAAAGCAGTACTGCTTCCTTTTTCTCTTCCGGGATTGAAAGGATATTGTAGAAGGTATCGTTTGCGCTTAATACCTTACCCGAAGTATCACATTCAAATATTCCCATGGGCAGGAATTTCTCATAATAATATGAGCGTGCAAGTATCTCCCTGTTTTTACGTAGTTCTTCCTCTTTATCAGTAATATCCCGGGTTTCAACCATTGCCAGTTTTCCACCGTCAAATGGGTGTTTGAAAGGTTTATAAATAACCTCGTAATATCTCCCGGCCGACTCGCTATTGTTAAAATATGCCTTATATCTGATTAACTCACCACCCAGAGATTTTTCCAGGTTTTCACGGATATTCTCCCTGAATATCTTCTCTCCCCAGATGCCCGAAGGCGTATTGCCTTCTATCTCATCTTTCTTTAGCCTGTGGTATTTACTGAAAGAGTCGCTTACCGAGATATAGCGAAAATCACTATCAATAATTGAAAAAAGGGAAGAATCATCAACAGAATTAAGCCTGATAAGATTCTCTGCCAGAGATTTACCCGATTCCTCCATCAAAACCTGTCTCTCCCTGAGCCTGTGAGCATGTTGTAAAATTGACTTAAGGTTAGATTCAGGCACCAGCCCAAAGGCTCCATTTACAATCAGATCCCTGTAGTCATGAAGGGAGAGAACATTGTCAGGATAAATAAACATTAAAGGAATGCTGTCTGTTTTCAGCTTCGAAAGCGAGAGCCTGGCCCTGTTAACTGAATCTATAGGTACAACAACAAAATCAAAACTACCGGTTTCAGATTCAAGGTAATCTGCTGCACTGCCAAAAGAGACAAGCTCAAGGTTCTCCCGGGCATCATCAAATATGGTAACAAGCTCCTTTAGTAGCTTTTTACCAGATATTACAGCCGCTTTCAGTTTCCGGGTCAAATTTTATTGAAGTATTGACTTTTGGTAAAGTTAATCAAAATCCAGCGAAAAATCCTTTTTAAATTTATCAAGGGAGGGATTTTTATTTCTCAGGTGATCATATTTCTGCTGCAGGGTATAGGGTGTGGGGTCAGAGCTTTCTTCCTCAACAAAGGTCCTGAGATCTATTGATGAATTATTCAATTCCTTCTTCAGGTAGTCAATCATGCCCTGTTTATAATTGGTATCGATATATTCTTTTTGTGCATCTGTCTTCAGGAACAATGTAATAAGTCCTTTATCATCTATTTCCGGTTTCATTGCCTTTATAATACTCGACATTCGTGCGCTTTTCTCTTTTACTGTTTCGCCATATTTAAGCCAGGCATTACTAAAATCATCCTTATCAAAATCACTCTCATCGTACAACTTTTCTTCTTCTTCCAGGCTTTCAGTATTATTTTTTTCTGCTTCCTTTTCAGCCTTATTAAGATTATCCTTAATTGAAAATGAAAGGGAAACAGGTTTATCGGCGGAAGTAACTTTAATATCCGGACTTTCTTCTTCAGTAGTTTCATCAGGCTTACTTCTATCCTGTTTCTCTTCGCCTGGCTTATCTGTCCTGCTCTTTTCAGGTTTTATATAAGGCCTTTTCTCTTCTGGAGGAGCCATGGAATCTTCATCCTGCTGATTTTCTGCTTTTCTGTTAAGATTACAGAGTTTAATCAGCGTAAGTTCAACATGAAGTCTCTGGTTTCGTGAACTTTTGTAAGTAATATCAGCCGTTCCCAGTAAATCAAGCCCCATGTATAGAAATTGTGCGGGACAGTTTTTCGTCTGGTTCAGGTATCTCTCCTTGATAGAGGAACCAACCTCCATCAGCTTAATTGTTACCTCGTCCTTACACACCAGCAAACTTCTGAAGTGACTGGCCAGGCCCCCTATAAAGTTATGACCATCGAATCCCTTCTCAAGTATTTCGTTAAACAGAACCAGCGATGTAGAGATATCAGCCCTCAGGAAAGCATCGGTTATTTTAAGATAATATTCATAATCAAGCACATTAAGGTTCTCAATTACGTTGGAGTAAGTAATATTACTGCCCGAGAAACTTACAATCTGGTCGAAAATAGACAGAGCATCACGCATTGCTCCATCTGCCTTCTGAGCTATAATATGGAGCCCTTCCCTTTCGGCTTCAATACCCTCCTTACCGGCAACAAAAGCAAGCCTGTCTGTTATATCATCTATCGTTATGCGATGAAAGTCGAAGATCTGGCAACGCGAGAGTATGGTGGGTATTATTTTTTGTTTTTCTGTTGTAGCAAGAATAAATATTGCGTGCCGGGGTGGTTCCTCGAGGGTTTTCAGAAAGGCATTGAAGGCTGATGTACTCAACATATGCACTTCATCGATAATATATATACTGTATTTTCCTACCTGCGGTGGAATTCTCACCTGGTCGGTTAGATTTCTTATATCATCAACCTTATTGTTTGATGCCGCATCCAGTTCATGGATATTAAAGGAACGTGATGTATTGAATGACTTACAGGATTCACACTCATCGCAAGCCTCTGTGTTTGCAGTTATATTCTGGCAGTTAATAGTTTTTGCCAGTATCCTGGCGCAGGTTGTCTTACCCACTCCCCTTGGTCCGCAGAAAAGGTACGACTGTGACAGATGATTGGTTTTAATTGCATTCTTAAGGGTGCCTGTTATCGACTCCTGCCCCACCACCATATCAAATGTGGTGGGACGATACTTGCGTGCTGAAACAATAAAATTCTCCATTTATATATTCTGTACTTTACCTGGTTAAGTTATCGACAAATATAATAAATGTTGGCCTGTTTATCTGTGTATTTGCTTATTCGTTTAGCTGCTAATTAGTTGATTCGCTCATTCTGCGTTACTATTGCACTCTCCGTGCACCATACCCCTTGCTCCATGCTCCATACCCCATACTCCATGCTCCATGCCCCATGCCCTTTAACATTTCATATTTACCCTTGTTTTTTAGAAATTTCTGGCTATCTTTGCGCTCCGATTTTATTTACTAAATATTATTAAATATGTTAAATCAGTACGAAACCGTTTTCATTGCAACTCCCGTTTTGTCTGAAGCTCAGATGAAGGAAGCGGTACAAAAATTCAAGAAGGTGATCACCGACAATGAGGGTGAGATCGTTCACGAGGAGAACTGGGGTCTGAAGAAACTGGCCTATCCTATTCAGAAGAAATCGACCGGCTTTTATTACCTTATCGAATTCAGGGGTGCCGGCGAACTAATTGAGAAACTCGAAGTTCAGTACAGAAGGGATGAGAGAATCATCAGGTTCCTTACCTTCAGGATGGACAAGTATGCAGTTGCATATGCTGAGAAAAAGAGAAAGATGAGAGAAACTGAAAAAGTTAAGGAGAACTAATCATGGCACAGAACGAATCAGAAATCAGATACCTGACTCCCCCGACAGTTGATGTTAAGAAAAAGAAGTACTGTCGTTTCAAGAAGAACAAGATCAAGTATGTAGATTACAAGGATCCCGAGTTTCTTAAGAAATTCCTGAACGAGCAGGGTAAGATACTTCCCCGCAGGCTTACAGGTACTTCACTGAAATACCAGAGAAAAGTTGCAAAAGCAGTTAAGAGAGCACGTCATCTTGCCCTTCTGCCATATGTTGTTGACCTACTAAAATAGAGGAGGAGATAAAATGGAAATTATACTAAAACAGGATATGCCCGGACTGGGTGACAAAGATGATATTATAAGGGTAAAGGACGGCTACGGACGCAATTACCTTATTCCACAGGGTTTTGCTGTACTGGCAACAGAATCAGCAAGAAAAGTACACGCCGAGAACCTGAAACAAAGAGCACATAAGGAAGAAAAGGTAAAGGTAGCTGCTGAAGAGATTGCAGGTCAGCTTGCTGATATTAAATTGACTCTGGGTGCAAAAACAAGTACATCAGGAAAGATATTCGGTTCTGTAAACACTATACAGATTGCCGAAGCACTGAAAGAAAAAGGCTTTGACATTGACAGAAAGAATATTACTATCGAAGGCGACCAGGTTAAGGAAGTAGGTTCTTATGTTGCCAGGATCAAGCTTCACAAGGAAGTTAAGGTTGAAATTAACTTTGAGATAATAGCAGAATAATATAGCAGGCCTTAATTTATAAAGAAGGTGCCCCAAAACGGAGCACCTTTTTTTATAAGTAAAAACTGCGCTTTGCTTCCTGCTTACTAGGCCCTAAACCTTACGCCTTACGCCTTACGCCTTACGCCCTACTACTTCTGCTTAACAGCTATTGTTTCAATCTCAATCATAGCTCCAAGTGGCAGGCCTTTTACGGCAAAGGCTGCTCTTGCTGGCTGTTCTTCGGGATAAAACTCAGCATAAACCTCGTTCATATCTTTGAAGTCGGCCATATCGCCAAGCAGGCATGTTGACTTAACCACATCCTTATATGTATATCCTGCCTCCTGAAGTATGGCACCAATATTCTTCATTACCTGGCGGGTTTGTTCCTTTATACCTCCTTCAACTATTTTCCCAATGGCCGGATCGACAGGCACCTGGCCCGAAATATAGAGCGTACCTTTTATTTCTACAGCCTGGCTGTATGGTCCCACGGCAGCGGGAGCTTTTTCTGTATGGATAATTCTTTTCATATGCCTGGTTTATTTAGTTAATAAAATTCTTGCCTTCGCTAACTAACTACTGCCTACCTGCTTAGCTGGTTATCATGGAAGTCTTTCCTTCTTTCATATTTAATATCCTGGAGTACTGAAGCTTTAACCCTTATGGTAAAGTCCCAGCTCTTTAAATAACCTGTAGGTACCCAGTTAAAACTCATCTGCCAGCAATGCAGATCCCGGTTTACACTTAAACGGGTCATTGTAACAGCTTTTGCCTTAATGTCATAACCAGTGGTATAGCTTATATTCCATTTTTTTGTCAGGGTTAATGAACCACGCATGCTAACACTCTGTGTAACAACAGGGTCGAACAATCTCTTGCTATAATTGAAATTATAATTCACCTTCAGTGACCAGGGCATAGAGAAATCGGCATAACCGTATTCGTCATAATTGAGAGCTTCTGCTTCAGTACCTGCACGTGCGCCCTCAATCCCGGAAGGCATCCCTCCCGGCATCATATCCTCTCTCTGGTTCATTTCATCGGTAGAAGATAAACCCTTGTCAATTCCTGACTCCCCGGCCGCAGTATTCGGCTCGTCTGTCTTGAAATACTTATCCACAAGTCTCTTAAGATCAAAACCCACACTGGCGCTGAATGATGTCAGCCTCGCCGGCTTACCAGTTGCTTTCCAGTTAAGGGTATTCAGGCGCTTTCCTTCATCAGAAAGCTGGTAAAGATCAAATGCCCCCCTGGCAGTAATATTGATCTCTTTCATAAGGGTTGTCCTGAAAGAAAGGGCTACAGGGCTCCACTTAAGTGAATCAAGAAATGGGTTATACGAAGTATTCAGGGCCAGGTTCTCAATTAACTTTACTTTTTCTCCCTTGCCTGTTGTATCGGCTCTTGAACGCACCTTTGCCTCAATTATATTTATAAGAGATAAGGAAAGTGATCCATTCCTGTTCGGTAGAGAAGGAGTACCATAAATACCGTCTTCGAATATTGAATACTCCCTTGTATTTCCAAGAGTATCAACCTGTACCTCCCTGTACATATCTGTAGACAGCCCATCCATTGACGGCACGTAACTAAAAGATATCGAGGGCTTTACTACATGCCTCACAGCTATAACTCTTGCTTCAGGATTCTTAAATGTATACATTCCGAATAACTGGGGACTGTAGCTCGCAGAAATGGAGGGCCTGAAAGACTGGCCATAGAAGAAACCGGGAATCTCCTCCTCAATTATGCCACTTATCGTATCATTGCTTACCGGATCATAATAGTTTTCTTCCCATCTCTTGGTCATTTTCCTGGTATACAATACACCGGAATAACTAAGCTGTGGAGAAATCGAGAGATTCTTAATCGGATTAAGCGGCAGGGTAATAGGGATATCATGTTTAAAACCGTTTTTCATATTATCCCAGACCTCGGGACTGAACAACAGGCTATCGGCCACATTGATCCTGTTATCAAGGTTTGCAGAATACTGTACAGTAAGCTGCTGCCACCATTTGCTTCCTGACGATTTTTTTGTTTTCAGGGGATAGATACGACTCATTGTAAGGCTTGCCTTTGGCAGGTTAAGCGACATCTTCTTTGTGCTTGAATTCTGACTCTGGTTTAAGCTGGTGGCAAAATTAAACGGTGTTCCTGCCCAGCTTTTGGAATAACTTACACTCGATTGCTTGGTGGTGGTGACATGTTCGGCAACCGTATAACTATTCTCCCTGTCATAGCCCGAAGAACTCATATTAACACTTGCCGAAAACCTGGATCCCGGCCTGGCTTTGGCATCCTGCGCATGCGACCATCTTATTGAGTAGTTGGTTGACTTCCCATAATCTTCCAGGTTTCTATGCCCTGTAACATTGTTTGCGTAGGTAAAGGCAAAATTCCCGCTGAATTTATACCTTTTCCTGTAGTTACTGCCTGCGCCAAGGCGCCACGTGCCGTTTGTATATATATCTCCGGTTATTTTGAGGTCGAAATAATCGTTTATATTGAAATAATATCCTCCCTCTTTCAGGAAGAGTCCGCGATTCCGCTCTTCACCATATTTGGGAATAATAAGGCCGGATGAAACATCCTGCCTTACCGGGAAATATCCAAAGGGAAGCACCAGGGGAAGAGGAATGTCTTCAAGTACAAGGAAAGCAGGTCCTGAAATGATTTTTTCGCCCGGAAAGGCTTTTGCTTTTGGAAGCTGAATATAGAAGTGAGGATGAGATGCATCACAGGTTGATACCTTGCTGCCCGACAGATGCAAAGATCCGTCATCCTGCATCTTTGTTACCTTACTCTGCATAAAAAGCTCTCCCTCCTGCTCTGTAACGATATTAATACCCCTTGCCTTTTTACTTTCAAAATTATAGTACAGTTCCTCGAATTTAAATTCCTCTTCTCCCTCCTTAAAAACAGGGGTATCCACCATTTTACCCGCAGAATCCCTCCTGCCATAGGCATGCACTTCACCTGATACAAGGTCAACATCAATATAATAGGCCTTAAGGTCGATATCTCCGTAAACAGCCGAAGCATTATTAACATAATACACCTTCTGATTTTTCATATCGAGGCGCATTGAATCTGTAGCACTATATACTATTGGCATTTTTACTGCATCCCGCGATACGGGAAATCCGCCCGGCTGGCGTATGGTATCGGCAGGTACAGTCATCAGAGAATCTATCCTGACACTATCCGGAACAACTATTTCATTCTCTACCTGGGCAAAAACAGCTGTTGATAAAAAAAGGAAGATTATTATATTATGTATCTTTTTTCCAGAATAATTGTGCAACTTAAATACTATTTTTGTACTGTTTGCGTACCTAAATTATAACAGGGTAAAACTAATCAAAAATCGCGTTCTACGCATGAGTCAGGGATTTAAAATTAACAAATATCGTACCAGCATGAGGCTTACCGTTTTAACGATAAGCACCTTTGTTTTATTATCCTTCACCCCTACAGGCCCCAATAATGAAGGCAGGGATAATGAACAATGGGTTGTTGTTATTGATGCAGGGCATGGCGGAAAAGACCCCGGCACACTGGGAAAAATAAGCCGTGAAAAAGATATTACGCTGGCAATTGCGCTTAAAACAGGCAAATATATTGAAGAGAACATCGAGGGAGTAAAAGTTATCTATACAAGGAAGAGCGATAATTTTGTTGAATTGTATAAAAGAGCTGAAATAGCTAATAAGGCCGGGGCCGATCTTTTTATCTCAATTCATTGTAACGGTATTAACGATGTGAGGATTAAAGGCACTGAAACATTTGCAATGGGCCTCCACAAGGATGAAGGCAACCTGGAGGTAGCAATGAAGGAAAACTCTGTTATTACTCTTGAGGAAGATTATACAACAAGATACCATGGCTATGATCCGAATTCATCAGAATCTTTTATAGCCTTTACACTTATGCAGAACATTTACCTTGAGCAGAGCCTTAATTTTGCATCATATGTACAACGCCAGTTTAAGGAAAGAGTAGGTCTGCGCGACCGGGGTGTCAAACAGGCAGGATTCCTGGTATTATGGCAAACCACCATGCCAAGTGTTCTGGTTGAAACAGGTTTTATTTCAAACCCCGACGAGGAGAAGCTCCTTAATTCACAGAAGGGACAGGACTATATTGCCTCTGCCATTTTCAGGGCCTTCAGAGCTTATAAGGAGGCTATAGACAGTAAGAGTGACTTCTCTGCTATTGTAAGCAAGCAGCCTGTTGCAGAGACGCTGAGCAATAAAATTCAGTTTATGGTGCAAATTGCAACCTCCTCGGCAAAAAAAGACACCGCTTCTGCCGATTTTAAAGGCTTAAGCGGAATAAAAGAACTGGTGGCAGGCAAATACTATAAATATACCTCGGGTAGCTTTAACAGCTATAATGAAGCAGCTGCCCACCGGAAAGAAATCCAGTCTGAATTCCAGGATGCCTTTGTTATTGCGGTAAAATCAGGCAAGATTATACCGCTGCAGGAAGCTATTGAATTAACTAAAAACCAATAATATGTCCGGACTATCTGCAGAACTTAAAGTTGGAGTAGTATCTGTATTTATAATAGTGCTGTTTATCTGGCTGTTTTCATTCCTCAAGGGAGACAACCTGCTGAAAGGTGGCAATAAATATTATATATTCTATAATAATATTGCAGGACTGGAAGAAGCAAGCCCGGTAGAAATTAATGGACTAAAGGCTGGCATAGTAGAAGATGTTAAGCTGGTAAATGACGGAAGTGGTATTATAGAAGTAATAATCAGTATTAACAAAGACTATAAAATTCCTCTTAACTCGGTGGCCGAAATTACAACAGCAACGCTGCTTGCGGGAATGAAAATTGATCTTGTTACCGGAGATTCCAATAAATTTCATGTGCCGGGAGATACTATTACAGGCAGGCTTGCAGTTTCAGTTTTCGACAAACTTAACAGTGGACTTGATCCACTGCTTGAGAGTACCGGTTCCCTTATAGCCAGGCTTGACACAATAAGTATTAAGCTTAATGCCTTATTTACCAATGAATTAAAAACGAACATTACTGAGGGGACAAGTAGCCTTAAAAGTGCCGGTCATGAATTTAATATGATACTGCAAGAGAACAGGCAGGATATTAATGAGCTTATCTCAGGCCTGAACAAGGTAAGCTCAATGATAGAAGGCAACAGCAGTAAACTTGACTCAACAATCAATAATCTTAATAATATAAGTACTTCAATAGCTGATTCGGGCCTGGACTCGGTCCTGGTTTCGTTTAAACAATCTGTTTCAGCTACTGCCGACATACTTACAAAGATTAATTCGGGGAAAGGATCTGCAGGAAAATTAGTCGACGACGATTCGCTCTATATTAATTTATCTAACTCCCTCAGGTCGCTTGACGAGCTGCTTTCTGACATTGAAAACAACCCTGGAAGGTATGTAAACATATCTCTTTTTGGCAACAGAAAAAAAAGATAAAAGCTCAAGTCCCCACCAGCTGGCAAAGTGCAAGAAGCAGTAAAACCAGCAAAGAGCTTAATACATTATATACCAGGCAGTTATAAATTATTGAAAAAATAAAAATTCTAAATTACTGAGAGTTAATACCATATACTTTTTTTGAAAAAGTCAAGAGAAAAAAATTTTTTTTTTAAATTATTTTTTTACAAATATTGTGTGAGATTTTGGGTAGGACTAAAATCTGCTTGTAGAATATATTAACCACTGATCTAAATGAGTAAGACGCATCATGATGTATGGGATAACTGTCTCCGCATTATAAAGGACATAATTCCATCAATCAGCTACAAAACATGGTTTGAACCTATTGTTCCCCTCAGATTAAAAAATAATATACTAACCATCCAGGTACCCAGTCCTTTCTTCTATGAATACCTGGAAGAACAGTATATTGACGTTCTCAGAAAAACAATCAGGCGTGAACTCGGTAATGATGCTAAACTCGAGTATAACGTTGTAATGGAGAACAACCAGTTTGCAAATGGTAAACCATACACCGTTAAATATCCATCCAGGAATAAAACTGAACTTACAAATAAACCTGTATCGGTGCCGGTTGAATCAGCAACCACTTCCATAAAGAATCCTTTTATTATTCCTGGCATAAAGAAAGTTCACTTTGATCCCAGGTTAAATCCCGATTACTCTTTCCAGAATTATATAGAGGGAGATTGCAACAGGCTTGCGCGATCTGCCGGCATGGCAGTTGGCAGTAACCCTGGAGGTACAGCTTTTAATCCCCTGATGATTTATGGCGATTCAGGACTCGGTAAAACTCACCTTGCCCAGGCAATAGGAATACAGGTAAAGGAACAGTTCCCTGATAAGATTGTACTTTACGTGAATGCCAACAAGTTCCAGACGCAATTTGTTGAATCAATCCGAAATAATAATAAAAATGACTTCCTGCATTTTTACCAGATGATAGATGTGCTGATACTTGACGACGTTCAGGAATTTGCCGGTAAAGAAAAAACACAGGATACATTCTTTCATATCTTCAACCACCTTCACCAGAGCAGCAAGCAACTGATACTCACCTGCGACAGGCCACCTGTTGAGTTGCAGGGAATGGAACAAAGGCTGCTTTCACGCTTTAAATGGGGACTGCTGGCCGATCTGCAAAAACCCGATTATGAAACCAGGCTCGCAATACTTAAGAAGAAGGCTTATAATGATGGTATCGAGTTACATGATGAGATATATGAATACCTTGCTACCAATATTACAAATAATATAAGGGAGCTTGAAGCAGTACTAATCTCTCTCTATGCCCAGTCGACACTGAACCGCAAGGAAATAACACTCGAGCTGGCCAGGCAAATGATCGACAAGCTGGTAAAACAGAGTAACAGGGAGATTACGATAGACTTAATCCAGAAGGTTGTTTGCGACTATTACAGGATACCTATTGAGCTGATGCAGAGTAAAACCAGGAAACGGGAGATTGTTCAGGCACGACAGGTATCAATGTTTTTCAGTAAAAACATGACCAAATCATCTCTGGCCAGTATTGGAGCGCAGATAGGTGGTAAGGACCATGCTACTGTACTGCATGCCTGTAAAACAGTAAATAACCTGATAGACACCGATAAGCATTTCAGGCACCAGATTGCCGAAATTGAAAAGAAAATAAAAGTATAATGACAGAATTACTCAAAAAAGAATTTGAGAAGAAATTTGAAAACAGGACCGACAATCCTGTTTTCTTCTTTTCGCCTGGCCGGGTTAACCTGATTGGTGAACACACCGACTACAACGGGGGATTTGTTTTCCCCTGCGCCCTGGACTACGGTACATATGCAGCAGCTGCCTTAAACTCATCTGATACTATCAGGCTGAGGTCGCTGAATTTTGATTTTGAACTCGATACTGATGCTGCTGATATTGCCAGGAATGAGAATGGCGAATGGGTAAATTATCCACTGGGCATATTCAATGAGTTTTTAAAGCGAGGTATTCAGCTCAGGGGCATGGATATCCTCTATTACGGAAATATCCCCAACGGAGCAGGCTTATCTTCATCGGCCTCAATTGAGATGCTTACTTCTGTAATACTTGATAATTTCCTTGATGCCGGATTAAACAGGCTCGAAATGGTTAAACTCTCTCAGAGTGCAGAAAATAATTTTGTTGGCATGAACTGCGGCATAATGGACCAGTTTGCAGTTGGTTTTGGCGAAGAAAACAAGGCTCTCTTCCTTAATTGCGATACCCTGGAGTACAAGACTGTACCGCTTGAGCTTGAATCTTACCAGCTAATAATTGCCAACACCAATAAAAGAAGAGGCCTTACCGACTCAAAATATAATGAGCGAAGATCTGAATGCGAAAAAGCAGTGGAACTAATTTCTGTTTTTAAGCCTGTAAAAAATCTCAGCCAGTTATCAATTGAAGATCTTCCCCTGATGGAGGAAGCTATCAGCGATAGTGTAATACTGAAGAGGGCGAAGCATGTGGTTACAGAGAATAACCGTGTGCTCGAAGCAGTAAAGGCACTCCACAACAGCGAACTGGTATTATTCGGAGAGCTTATGAATAAATCGCATGATTCGCTCAGGGACGATTATGATGTTACAGGAAAAGAGCTGGACACGCTGGTCTGCGAAGGGC
The DNA here is from genome assembly GCA_036350795.1 of Marinilabiliaceae bacterium. Lineage (GTDB taxonomy): Bacteria > Bacteroidota > Bacteroidia > Bacteroidales > VadinHA17 > JAUVKT01. Next base: position 30,052 of record JAZBNV010000131.1, on the reverse strand, counting down.
GTAAGCTTGAGGGTGTAATCGGCAGCAGGATGACCGGTGCAGGCTTTGGAGGATGCACGGTGTCACTCGTAAAAAAAGAGCATGTAGGGTCATATATCGCAAAACTCGGAACGAAATATACAGCTATTACAGGACTGGTGGCTGATTTCTATAAACCACTTATAGGCAAGGGAGCCGGACCCTTATAAAGAGTTTTCAGAAATCCTTAACACACCTGAAACCCAGGGTTGAACTCCTGTCAAAACCCGGAGATACCATCAACAGCATCTGTGTTTTATTCAGTGGCTGGGGGCCTCCTTCAATATACCACCAGCTTGAGTCGGGTTTATAGTAAGATCCGCCCCGGATAATTACAAAGTAGTTGGTCCCGTTCGAATATACATCATCCGTAAGCTGCCAGACATTACCAACCAGGTCAAATACCCCGAAAGGACTTTCGCCCTTTGGAAAAGCATCTACAGGAGTAGATCTGTTGAAGGAATTATTACACTTGGTCCCATGAAACTCATTACCCCATGGCCAGATTCTTCCATCAGTACCCTGTGCAGCAAGTTGCCACTCATCTTCTGTAGGCAGTCGCTTACCGACCCATTCTGCATATGCCCTGGCGTCTTCAAGACTTATATATACAACCGGGTAATCTTCCTGTCCCTGGCGATAAATACCATTCTCCCAGTGTTTTAGATAGTTAGCCGTATCAGCCGGATAATATGAGGTAGCAAACACAAATTTATAATAATCGAGGTTAGTCACAGGATACCTGTCAATAAGAAAAGAATCAAGCTCCACCTCTCTTTTTTGTTGAACAGGGTGAGGTATGAAATTATCATTTGCACTTACAGTGTACGAGAATGATGCAGGTGGAATAAGCACCATGTCCCTGGGTACCCTGCCGGCTCCTTCTGTTCTACGGGATGCTGACACCAGCCATGGTTCCTTACCTGTTCTGCGGAGTATATTAACATCAGCAAGTTTGTTTTCAATATGCAGCTGCACAAGCACCTTACCTTCGTAAGATCCAAATACAGCAGGCAAATATATAGCTGTGTCTTTGCCGATAATCATTTCTACTTTTTCTGCCCCGTATGAAGGATTACCCCTGTATATCCTGATGGTACCTGATTTTTCAGAAGTAATTCTCAGGGTATCATTAGTGATAAAGGATTCAAGCAGCTTGGTGAAACGCGCAATGCAATCAACTTCCCCTTCCCTTCTTGTACCTTCATTTAAGGAAGAGTATGGTTTTACGCTTACCGGAAGGTAAGATCTGTTGCCAAGACGAACAGGAAGGATATTTTCATGATTCCACAGACTGACATAATGAAAGCCCGGCCTGTCTGCAATCTCAATCATTGGCTCATTAAAGCCAGCAGGAGTCATTGACAGTACGGTGTAAAGAACTTTAGCATCCTTACCCCATTTGTTAATATAAATACCATCTTTCCGGGTATCCACTAAGGGAGTCCAGTCCCTGTCAAGAAAAACATCGCTGTTTTCCCTCAGGATCATCGTAGTACGTGCCAGAAAATCGTAATCATCTTCAATATTAAAGTCACGTCCGGGCCTGAAAAGGTTAAGCTCGGTGCCGTATCCGTTAAAAAAAGATATGGCAATCTCACGGTGCAAAACATCCTCCCCCACATCGCACACCCTGAATATTGCAAATTCAGGCTTTATAAGCTTATTCAGGTTAAGTTCTGGCGACAGGTAAATGGCATTATGTACCCTGCCCGATACAATTCCAGGCATATCTGACGGAACAGCCATTCCTTCAGAATACATAACAACACCCTCTCTTACACTGTCTGCAGCCTGCTGCAGCTCGAAACTTGATGCTCCGCGGGTATCAAGCACCACACCGTCAGATTCAATCTCCCCTATCAGTCGCGACATTCCTGCCATAGGATTTTCCTGCCTTGTACTCCGGTCCCAGGGATTATAGGCAATAAAAAACCTTGTATTATAATTTCGTGCAAGCCTCGAGAAGTTTCTTATCTGTGTTGTTCCTCCCGGAAGATTGGTATACATATCCCACTGGTTTCTCTGGTCGAGCCCCAGCCTGGGCCAGGTAGGCCATAAGCCATATACATCGAGGTAAGAGAACTTTTCATTCATGCTCCTTAGAAAATCCCCGAACTTATACTTACCCTCAAGCCTGTCGTAAAAATTCCTGTCCCATGCAAATTGAAGCGCTATTAAATAACTTTCCCTGATCCACTTAAGATCTTCACGCTCAAAGAGGGAGTTGTCAAACTCGAAGAGGTCATACATATACCTGTCGCGAAAAATCCTGCGAAGGCCTTCCTGCCATTCTCCCGAATAAGTCTCGCCATAATAACTATAGCTAATCCTGCTACCGGGTGGCAGCTCAGTATTATATCTTTTTACAAGAGCACCCTCAGCTTTACCTCTCCTTATAAGTGAACAGACAGCAAGATCATCAGAAACTGACCAGGAAGAATAAGCGGCTTCCCATGCATTATCAGGAAGAATTACCCTGACCGGTTTATAAGCCGGACGATGAAGCCAGGCACGGGCCAGATTCCATGGTCCCTTTCCGCATATATAGACATTATCGGGATTTTCTCCAAAAGGCACAACGTTAGAGATTACAAGGGTGTCAGTACCTTCATTTAAAAATGTTATCTCGCCTTTCCATCCCGGGTGCCCACCCCCGAAGGATGCAAAAGTAACCCTGAGAGACTTCTCAAAACTTAAAATAAACCTGGTTCCCGAAAGAACTGCAGGCACATCGCCGGATTGCCTGTATTTACCATTAAGCTCGAAACTAAATACAGGAAAGGCTCCATCAAGGTCTATTTGAGATGAGTCAGAAAGAATAAGCTTGTGGATTTCAAGGCCTGAAGATGTGGATAATGCAAAATTCTCGAGATTCTGGGCTGCCAGGATAGCTGATAATGAAAGAATTACCAGCACCAGGCTTAAGCGATTTATATTCGGGGTCATGTTAAAGTCTGCTCAATTATTAAGAACTGCAATTTATATTTATTTGCTCTCAGCAGCAAATATTTAATTGTTAAGAGTAACTTTATAAGAAGAAATACGTAAACTCTGGCATATTTTCCAATTGTAAAAAAATAATACTACTTTTAAGATCGGAAATAATCTTTTTATAACAGACTAAGCTCTCTATGAAATACCTAAAGTACTTTTTCATAGTATTATTGGCAGTATTCATGGTCTCCTGTGCACCTGCAAAGCAGAACCCTTACGCAAAAAAGAGAAAGAAATCGCATGTCTCTCAGTCTCAACTGGGTAGAAATAAATACTTTTTTTCATCCGAGTACCAGAGAAAGCTTAAAAAGAGCTATAAAAAGAAGCGATACTAGAGTATTGCACTTCGCTTTTCACCTTTCAGGGTTCGCACTGCCGGTAATGGTACCGCTAACTTCATCAGGCTCCAGGCGGCAGCCGGGTCCACTTAATCCAGCTCTAATTTAAGGCCGTCAAAAGCCAGTTCCACATTTGCGGGCAACTCCCTGTTTACCTCAGCGTGACGACCCATCTGGTGACCTATATGGGTAATATAGGCCTTTTCAGGTTCCAGGTAATTTATTACTTCAAGAGCTTCATCAAGACTGAAATGAGAAATATGTTTCTGTTTCCTTAGTGCATTAATAACAAGAATCCGCGATCCCTTCATAAGCGCCATACTTTCATCGGGAATAAGGCTGGCATCAGTAAGATAGCTTAAATCACTTATCCTGAATCCAAAAACAGGAAGCTCATTATGATAGGCCAGCACCGGGATTATTTTGTTTCCTGATATATTAAAAGCCCTGTTCTCAATTAAATTGATATTCATTCTTGGTATGCCCGGGTATCCCCCACCATTGAATACATAGGCATATTCATTCATAATTGTCCGGCTTACAAGTTTATCACAGTAAATATCAATTGCTTTCCGGCTCTTGTAATTAAAGGCCCTTACATCGTCAATTCCGCCAACATGGTCTTTATGCTCATGTGTAATAAGAATTGCGTCAAGGTTCTGCACATTCTCCCTCAGCATCTGCTGCCTGAAATCAGGACCGGCATCTATTACTATTGTTATACCATTAGTTTCGACCAGAATGGAGCTTCTTAAGCGCTTATCCATTTGATCCTCAGACCTGCAAACATCACACTTACATGTTATTACAGGAATGCCCTGCGAAGTCCCGGTGCCTAAAAAAGTGATCCTCAATTCTTAAAGTTTAATAGTTCAAAATAACAAAAAATAACCCGAAGATCAGCACTGCTTATGCCACACATAAATTATTTCTTAATTTTAGCAAAAAATACAGAGTGAAAGGAAAATTATACCTGGTGCCTGTTACACTGGGCACTGAAGATTATAAAGAAGTAATACCCGCCGATGTTGTTGAACGGGTTAAGCAGCTTAGAAAATTTGTGGTTGAAGACCTCAGGAGTGCCCGAAGGTTCCTGCGTATGATCGATAAAGATTTTCCGATCGACAAAAGTGAATTTCAGATACTAAACGAGCATACAACAGAAAGAGAACTGGAAGATATAGTTAAGGAAATCGGGGGCGAAAATGATACAGGTCTCCTGAGCGAAGCAGGCGTACCCTGTGTTGCCGATCCTGGTTCAGCTCTTGTAAGACTTGCCCACCGAAAAGCAGTCAGGGTAGTGCCACTTACCGGGCCTTCATCAATTTTACTCGCCCTGATGGCCTCGGGAATGAACGGTCAGAAATTTATGTTTAATGGTTACATACCGATCAGGGGAAACGAGAGAAGCAGGTATATCAGGAATATGGAATCTGAAGCAAGAAAGGGAATAGCACAGGTTTTTATCGAAGCACCATACAGGAATAAAAAATTACTGGATGACTTACTTGACACCTGCCTGCCTGACACTGAACTCTGCCTTGCGGTAAATATTACTGCCCACGACGAATTTATTAAAACACTCAGTATCAAGAACTGGAAAGCGCAGATACCTGATATAAATAAAAAGCCAGCTATATTTATTCTTGGGTAAGAAAAACAATAATGTATTCTTAAACACCTTTTCAGTTTAATTCGCTTAAATTTCTTTTCATATCTTGTAGGTGAAATCTAAACTTACATTATATGAACACTAAAAGACTTGCAGTAACAATATTTATTGCTATCATGGGCATCAGCATCTCTGCCCAGGAAATTGATATGTCTGTCTTCCATGGCATGAAGCCCAGGAATATTGGTCCGGCCGGTATGAGTGGAAGAGTGACCGCTATTGCGGTTCATCCGCATAATCTTGAACATTTTTATGTGGGAACAGCATCGGGAGGGCTATGGGAAACCAGGAGTGGTGGTTTCACCTTTACACCTGTCTTTGATGAACAGAAGGTTGCCTCAATAGGCGCACTTGCAATCGACCCTCAGCGTCCCGACGTGATATGGGCCGGGACAGGAGAAGGCAATCCAAGAAACAGCCTTACAGGTGGTTACGGATTGTATAAAAGCACTGACGGTGGCAGGACATGGAAACTGATGGGTCTTGAAGCTACCCGTCATATCCACAGGATACTGATAAATCCCAATAACAGTGACGAAGTATATGTAGGTGCCATTGGCAGTCCCTGGGCTCCCAATAAGGAAAGAGGTGTTTACCGCACCACCGACGGTGGTAAAACATGGACACAGATTCTGTTTACAAACGAGTCGAGCGGTGTTGCTGATATGGTAATGGACCCCTTTAACCCGGATAAGATATTTGTTGCAATGTGGGACCACCAGAGATGGCCCTGGTTCTTTAATTCGGGCGGAGATGGATCGGGCATCTATCTTACACTGGATGGAGGAGATAGTTTCACAAAGCTCGGGGATGGTCTTCCCTCCAAAATCGGAAGAGTGGGACTTGCCATTGCAAAAAGCCGCACCGACTATGTATATGCATATGTAGAATCTGAAATTAATGCCATCTACAGGTCGGAAGACGGAGGTATAAGCTGGAAGAAAAGAGGAGAAAAGGATATTGGTTCCAGACCCTTCTACTACGCTGAAATTTATGTCGACCCCACAAATGAGAACAGGATATTCACCCTCTTCTCAGGTATAAATATGAGCGAGGACGGTGCCCTTACATTTCCCCATAGAATAGGTGAAAGCGTACACCTCGATCACCATGCGTGGTGGATAAACCCTGAAAATCCTAAACATATGATAGATGGCAATGACGGAGGTCTTGCTATTACCTACAACCAGGGTGAAACCTGGCGCCATATAACAAACTTACCGGTAGGCCAGTTTTACCACGTTGATGTAGATATGGAAACTCCATATAATGTATATGGCGGAATGCAGGATAACGGATCATGGAGAGGGCCGGCGTATACATGGCATAATGGTGGTATAATAAACGAGTTCTGGGATTTCCTTATAGGAGGAGATGGCTTTGACGCAGTTCCTGTTCCGGGCGACCCGCGCTACTGCTATGCACAGTCGCAGGGAGGTTCGGTAAGGAGAGTCGACCTCGAAACGGGTGCAACAGTAAGTATCCGACCATCGGCCGAAGGTAACGAACGTCTGAGGTTTAACTGGAATGCTGCTATAGCACAGGATCCCTTCGATAGTAATACTATTTATTTCGGCAGCCAGTTTGTACATAAAAGTACAGACCGTGGCGACAAGTGGGAAAAAATATCTCCGGATCTTACTTCGAACGATGAAGAAAAGCAGAAGCAAAGGCAGAGCGGTGGTCTGACAATAGATGCAACAGGTGCAGAAAATCACTGTACCCTGCTTGCAATCACACCAAGCCAGCACGATAAAAAGGTAATCTGGACTGCATCTGATGATGGTAAAATTCATGTTACTCTTGATGCCGGAGAAAACTGGAAAGAAGTGGGACAGAATATCAAGGAGATGCCCGAAGGTGCCTGGGTATCACAGATTAAGGTATCACCATTTAAAGCCGAAGAAGCTTTTGCTGTGGTAAATAATTACCGGCAGGGTGACTATTCAGCCTACCTCTTCCGCACTGATAACTATGGAAAAACATGGAAGAGGATGATCGACGACAGTGATGTATGGGGCTATATGCTTTCTTTCGTTCAGGATCCGGTAGAAAAGAACCTTATGTTTGCAGGCACCGAATACGGATTATATGTATCGTTTGACTCAGGTGAAAAATGGCACAGGTGGACAGAAGGATACCCTACAGTATCTACCTACGACATGGTTATACATCCACGCGAGCATGACCTTGTAATAGGCACATTCGGACGTTCAATATGGATTCTGGACGATATACGACCCCTGCGAAAGATTGCTGCTGAAGGAATTTCAATACTTGATAAGGAACTTGTATTATTTGATTCACCCACAGGAGTTATGGCAGAAACCAGGAATCTTCCCGGTTATTACTACAGGGCTGATGCATTGTATGAAGGTCAGAACAGGAGAAACGCATCTTCTCTTACCTTTTATGCAAAGGAAGATACCGAAGAGAAAATCAAAATAGAGATTCTCGGTAAGGACAATATGTTAATGAGGACTCTTGAATTTGACCTGGAAAAAGGAGTAAACAGGGTTTACTGGAACAACGACATGGATCCGCCGGCAATGCCGGGAATGATACCAAGACCCGGGTCGCAACAGAATAACTTCATGAGGTACAGGAGAGGTGCAAGCGTTCTGCCAGGCGACTATCTTGTAAAAGCCACCCTGGGTGAGACGGTATCTACAGCAGGTATTAAAGTAATATCTGACCCAAGGATGCCGGCACCTGATACAGAAGCAGTAATGAAGAACCTTGCACGCGCAGAAGAGATACAGGTACTTGTAAAAGCCTACAATAAGAAATTCGAAGACTTCTCCGGCTACAGGCAGAAACTTACGAAGACCAATGAGCTGATTTCAGGAGAAATGGACTTCGCAGATAAACACAAGGAAGTGTATGATGCTGTTAATAAGGAATATAACAGGATCAACAGGCTGCTTACAGATCGTCGTGAAGGATTGGGTCAGAGGATGAACGGACTGAATGTTCTGTATAGTGCGAGTAAGGCACTTACCGAATCTGAGAATCAAAGGGTTGATGATGCCATCGAGGCAATGAAGGAAGCAGAAGGAATGATAGATAAGTTTATAAATGAAGACTGGAAGAAGTATATTGATTTTTTCAGGGAAGCAAATATTACACTTGATAAAATAATAATGTAAATAAAAGGTATCCTGGTATTGAACCAGGCCTGTCAGCAAATAAATGAGGCTGTCTCAAAAGTATAATATTCTTGTCATCCCGAGTTAATCGAGGGATCTAAATGTTTGATAATCAATACCCGGATTCCTCGCATTCGCTCGGAATGACAAAGATTGTACCCTTCTGAGACAGCCTAATTTTTAAATGTCTATATCTAATTATGGTTTGGACCGAACTTAATATCAAGCAGTTCAATCTCGAAGTAAAGTGGTGTATAGCCAGGGATGGAATAATATCCTCTGGCACCATATCCCAGCCAGCTTGGAACTATCAGAACAGCCTCTCCCCCTTTACGTAAAAGTTTAAGTCCTTCATCCCACCCTCCTATTACATCAGGGTAAGGTACATTATCAACAACAAATGAAAAAGGATCCGAACCAGCATTGCTGTCAAATGATATTCCACTCAGGTAATAGCCGGTATAATTAACATACACAGTATCCAGTGCCACAGGATATTCACCGCCACCTGCTTCAACTTCCTTGAAATAAAGCCCGGAATCTCTTGGGTCAATATCCAGTCCGCGCTGAACCATAAATGCTGTAATCTGGTCAATCTCCTGCTGCTCCATGTCTATTTCCGTCTTGCACGAATTAAAAAGCGTACTTAATGCAAGGAGTATGCCAAGGGCTAGAGTAATTTGCCTTATTTTCATAGGTATAAAATTTAAGAGGCAAATCTACAAAAATCATGCTAGATTCAGCACTTAATTCTTCGATACCTTAAAACTATATATCAGTGCTGCCCTCGATGGAATCCTCTTACCATCGCCAGGCAGTCCGTAGGCCAGGTTGTTTGGCAGTATAACCAGAGCTTCACCATTATTGCCGACAAGTCTCAGCGCCGCATCCAGGCCACCAGGTATATCGGTATTTCCAATTACAATGTCCAGGTTTCCGTCACGATCTGATGAATAGCATAGTGTTCCGTCCAGCATGCTGCATTCGTATTCAAGACTTAACCTGTCTCCCTCGGTAAGAAGTGTATCAGAACCATGCTCTATAATCTTATACCAGAAGCCGGTGTTGTCGAACTTCATATCGAGTCCTTTCCTGGAAATATAGCTTTCTATCCTTTCTTTCTCCTTTATTACCAGTTCCCTGTTAATCTCAACCAGGAGATCAGGACTCAGGGCCTGCCTATGTTCGGGCTCCTTATGCCTCCTGCAGGCACCAGCTACAAGCAGAAAGCATATAATAATTGCTCCCGGCCACTTAACAGGTCTTAAGTATCTCACTTATTAACTTCCTTTCTTATTATTGACTCAAAGTACTTAATTCCATCATGCAGAGGCATTTCCAGTCTTCCTCCGGCAGCATTCAGATGACCGCCGCCATTAAAATATTTTCGTGCAAGGTCATTAACAGAAAAATCTCCCTTCGACCTGAGTGATAATTTCAAGTGATCGTCCTTCTCGAGAAAAAGGACCGATATTTTTATGCCTGCAATAGATAAAGGCATATTTACAAAACCCTCTGTATCTCCAACTGCATGATTAAACCTGTTCATATCGTCCCTGGACAGATAGATATAGGCTGTTGAGATATCTTCCATAACCACCATTCTCTCGGCAAGAGCAAAGCCTTTAAGCCTCATCCTGCCGGCCGAGAAATTATCATATACCATATCTGTAATATAATCCTTCCTCAGTCCGTTTTCAAGAAGCGCACCTACTATTCTCATTGTTTCGCCGTCATAGGTTCCAAAGCTGAAATTACCTGTATCGGTCATCATGCCTGTGTATACAGCCTCAATAAAATCTGGGTTCCTGTAACTATCCTTTTCAAGGTGGGAAACAAGGTCATAAATAAGTTCTGCCGTTGAACTGAAAGCAGGTTCAGAAATAATATAATCAGCTTTTACATCAGGCTGAGGATGATGATCGATCAGTATTCTTGGCTTCTCCTGCCTGTTTAGCTCGGTTTCCAGGGACCCTGTTCTTGACATCGAATTAAAGTCAACAAGTATATGCAAGTCTGCTCCTGCCAGTACATCAGCTACTTTTTCACTATTGCTGTCATAAACAAATATCTCTGAAGACTTATTTAACCATTTCAGGAAATCGGGTAAGTCTGACGGTGAAACCATTTCAGGCTTCTTTCCTTTATCAAGAAGGTAGTGGTACATGGCCATCATTGAACCTATTGCATCTCCGTCCGGATTGGTATGACAAACAACAGCTATATTTTCAGCCTGCTCTAAAAAATCTGACAATTTGTTTATATATTTACCTGTACTTTGTCTCATATTAAGAAATTAGTCATCAAATATAGAAAAATTAACCATCCCAATAAAAACACCAAGAGATGAACGACGATTTCACCTTTTCTATTATCAAGCCTAATGCAGTAAAAAACAAGAAGATAGGTCCAATACTCGCTATGATTAATGAGGCCGGGTTCCGAATATCAGCAATGAAAATGGTAAGGATGACCTTAGCACAGGCGAAGGCATTTTATGCTGTCCACAAAGACAGGCCTTTTTATAATGACCTGTGCGACTTTATGATATCGGGACCTATCGTGGTTATGATCCTGAGAAATGAAAATGCAGTTGAAGAATTCAGGAAACTTATAGGTAATACTGATCCTGAAAAGGCAGAAGAAGGAACCATCAGGAAGTTATTTGCAGCTTCGCTCCAGATGAATGCCGTGCATGGTTCCGACAGCCAGGAAAATGCTCAGCTGGAAGCATCATTCTTCTTTTCAGGATTTGAAAGGTTTTTTTCCTGACTCCGGGAGGAAGGCTTATCAGTGAAGATCGATGTTTTGAACAAGCTCATATCCGGCAATCTCATTTACCCGGGTCTTTATTATATCTTTCATCATCAGCAATTCATTTCTTACCACAGGCGAAGAGGTAGATATATGCAGGGTATTTGATTTAATATAAACTTTTGAAGTTCTGCCTGCGATAGCTTTACCGGCTATTTTTTCCCATAGATTTACAATCTCCACTTCTTTGAGCTTATCTTCTATCTGCATTACCCTTTTGTACTCGCTAAGCACTTCCGATATCGCCATTGTCTTCTTTCTCCTCATAAGCTAGCTGCTTTTGCCATTTACAATAAGTTCCTTTACCCCGTTATCAATCCTGAAAAGCCTGTAATCAACATCACTGCCTGAAAGTATGAGGTTAAGCCTGTCGCGGTGAGTATCCGAAATAAAGATCTGGCCAAAACGCTGCTCCGAAACCAGCTTAATAATCTGTTCAACCCTTCTTGCATCAAATTTATCGAAGATATCATCCATCAGGAGTATTGGCTTTATACCGCCCTTCTTGCTTATAAATTCAAACTTGGCCAGTTTAAGGGCCACCAGGTACGATTTCTGCTGACCCTGCGACCCTATCTCCCTTATTGAATGTCCGTTCATAAGCAGCTTCATATCATCGCGGTGTATACCGGTGCTTGTAAACTGCAGAGCCCTGTCCTTATGCAACGATTCCTCAAGCAGGTCTGCAAATGAGGCCTCGTCCAGCTGCGACCTGTAGATCAGCTCAACTTTTTCACGTTCACCTGAAATATGATTGTAATACTCCTGGAAAACCGGTATCATATCTCCCAGGAAACTTTTTCTCATATTGTAAACATGGCCTGCATAATTAATCATTTGCTCTTCCCAGAGCCTCAGCATTTCCCTGTCGAAGCCTCCTTTCTGAGCATACTGCTTCAACAGGGTATTCCTGTTTTTAAGAGCCTTGTTATACCTGATAACCGATTCCAGGTACTCCCTGTCGTATTGCGATATTACTCCATTCATAAACCTGCGTCTCTCATCACTTCCTCCCGAAATAATGGAGCTATCGAAAGGTGATATCATCACAACAGGGTATTTGCCTATATGGTCTGAAAGCCTTGTATATTCCTTGTTATTATGCCTGAAGACCTTGCCTTTGCCTTTCTGAAAACCGCAATGTACCCTGTCAATCTCTCTGCCTGCCGGGAAACTGCCCTTAATCAGAAAATAATCTTCACCGTGCTTAATGCAATTTGTATCAATATTTGTAAAGTAACTCTTGGTAAGTGAAAGATAGTGGATTGCATCCAGGATATTGGTTTTACCAACTCCGTTATCCCCTACAAAACAGTTTATCTTAGCCGAGAAAGATATTTCAGAGTCGCTGTAATTCTTAAAGTTGGATAGGCTCAGATGGTCCAGGTACATAATATGTTTTTACTTTGCTTTTACAAAAGTAATAAAACAAAGCATGACCCTGACAATATTTTATTAACATACTCATGCATAGACATTTCGCTATGATACTCCTGTGTGCTTGTTTTTTAAGTCAAATTTTTCATAAAACCATTAAAAATCTTACTTTTGCGGAGTTAAAAAAAAGAGCTTAATAATTGTAATAAGATACCAGCATGGCAAAGAAGAAGAAACAGGTTGAAGCAAAAGGATTTGATAATGTAGAACAAACCCTGTCCAGGACCGAACAGTTTATCGAGGATAATTACAAACAACTACTTTACGGACTGGCAGTTATTGTGGTTCTTGTAGCTGCCTTCTGGCTTATAAAAATAAGATTGAACAGCAGGACTGAGGACGCACTTGCACAAATGTATGTTGCAGAGGACTACTTTGCCAAAGATTCTTTGAACCTGGCACTTAATGGTGACGGAAACTACCTTGGGTTTGTGGATATTGCTGACGATTATAAAGCCACCAGGCCCGGCAATCTTGCTAACTATTATGCAGGATTATGCTATCTGCAGCTGGGTCAGTTTGAAGACGCTATCGAGTACTTTGACAGGTTTGATAAGAATGATGAAGCAATCGCTCCTCTTGCCTACGCCTGCACAGGCGATGCCTATATCGAACTGGGCGACTCCAAGAGAGGAATTGAGTTCTACCTGAAAGCTGTAAACTACGCTGATAATGATTTCTATAATCCGCTATACCTGCTTAAGGCAGGACAGGTTTATGAGCTTGACGGGAATAATGAAAAAGCACTGGAGATGTACCAGAGGATAAAGAATGAATATCCTGAGAGTAACGAAGGCTCCAATATCGACAAGTATATCGCCAGGGTAAGTAAGTAAGCATGGCAACCACCGATCTTTCAGAATACGACCCGGGTACTGTACCCTCGGCCAGGGGGATGCGATTCGGTATTGTTGTTTCAGACTGGAACAATGAAATTACATGGTCGCTTCTCAAAGGAGCTCTGACTACCCTGAAGAAGCATGGCACTGTTGAGCAAAACATAATTGTGAAGCATGTTCCCGGCAGTTTCGAACTTCCGCTTGGCGGACAGTTTATAGCAGAATATGATGATGTTGATGCTGTTATTTGCCTGGGCTGTGTAATACAGGGCGAAACCCCTCATTTTACATACGTGTGCCAGGGTGTAACCCAGGGCATAGCTTCGCTTGGACTGGAATACAATATACCCTTTATTTTTGGGGTACTGACCACCGATACCCTCCAGCAGGCTATCGACAGATCTGGTGGAAAGCATGGCAACAAGGGTGACGAGGCAGCAATCACCGCTATTAAGATGGCTGCACTGCAGGCTGAGATGGAGTAAAAGGCGTAGGCAAAAGGCGTAGCCTGCTACGCCTCTACTGTAAAAACCTTATAAACTTTTAAAACTACTTCCCTTGTGCCTTGTGCCTTGTGCCTTGCGCCTTATCTTAATATTTTCCTGACAAAAGCCACAGTAAAATACGACATAAGGAATAATCCGAGAAAGCCTTCTATTCCCGACATCCATCTTATTCCGCCTTTTGGAAAATGATCTCCGTACCCGATAGTGAGAAAAGTAATTGCACTATGATAGAATGCTTTTGCTACCATGCTCAGCTTATCGTCAACAGAAGCAATTATATCAGCTTTGGTGAATGCCATCTGGAAAAGATAAATAAGGCTGAAGAAAATATAGGAAACCATCATTGAAAAAAGCACCCTTACAGGGTTGGTTGCATACTGCCCTGCTGCATCAAAGATAAGCCACCTGGTTCCGTATGAAAGGTATGCTCCCAGGTACCTCAGCCCGGAGCTATTCTGCCGGCTTGCATGCAGGTTGGCCTTTGCTTCGAGGCGTTTAAACATAATATAGGCCAGGTCTTCATCATCATACTTCCCGGTAACATTGAAATTTTCTTTAAGTATCCTGAATTGTTCTGCCTTCTGCCTTAAACTGGTGTATTCCTGTTTCATAATCGCCATCCTGCAGTTATTGCTCGTCCAGTCCATATACAGCTTCCCGAGAAGGCGCATTCCGGAAATGTTGAGGGTTCCGGAATGACTTGCAGTTTCATAGGGCTCAAGATCGATAATATCGCGTACTATCGAATCGGAAAGATCGAGCATAGTGGCTCCCCCAAGCCGAAGATCAACATAATGATCGAGGTGGCACGACTTAAGGCTCAGCGTATTGCAGTTAACAGAATTAAAACTTATTGCACCGGTGCCAAAATCAGTCTTTTCAAAGCATATTTCAGCATCGGGCATCTCCATCAGGCTAAAATCCTTTTTCCCGGCTTTAATTGCAGCTCTTTTAAAGAAAAATCGCTGGCCACGGAAGGATGCTCCTTCAAAATTAATATCGCATATACCAAAAACCGAGCGGTTGAAGTTTATCCTGCCATTTCCGAAGTCCACTGCCCTGAAATCAACCCGGCTATTCCCGAATTCCGTACGCTCAAACACTAAATCTCCGTTTCCGAACGAAGAATAGTGAAAATCTATCTTACCCGAATCAATCCTTGTGACCTTAAAAGTGAATTTTCCATCTCCGAAACGCGTATTTATAAATAATATATCGCCCGAAGAAAACTCGGTATTGGCAAAAGTAACCTCGCCATTGCCAAACCTTATATCCTGGAAGTCTTTTTTTCCCCTGCAAAGATTGGCATTCTTGAAAATAAAATCCCCATCCCCTGATTCTGAGTCTGAGAAGTCGATATCGCCCTCCCTGACAGTTATGCCGGCAAAGGAGGTATTGCCATTTCCAAATCGGCAGGCATGAAAGTTTACATCTCCCCTGGCAAACACTGATGATTCAAAACTTACATCACCATTGCCAAAATCGGAGTATGAGAAATCTGTACTCTTATTAGCATCGAAAAAAGAGCCCCAGGCAGAGAAGCCCTCCAGTTTTATGTAATCCTTTGGCTTCAGACCCATCTGTTGCCTGTATGCATTAAGGTCAAAATCCTTAAAATAACAATTATTAAAATTAAGGTTCTCCCCTCCTGAGATTATTTCAAAGACATCCTTTTGATTTATCGCACCCAATAACTCCGTGGACAGTGCCCTACCCGACTTATCAAAAAAAGTCACTATAGCCGTCCCCGGAAATTTAAAACCTTCAGGATTAATAAACTTAAGATTCTTTATCTCAACATTATACGAAGCAAATGAGTGTTCCATATTTCGAAGATACAAAATTTTATTTTACATCTTTCCTTCCACACAGGTTTGCAAAGGAACAATAGGTGCATCGCTCTTTCACCGTGGTCATTGAGAAAGAGAAATCCGGATCGAACATATCGTTCAGCACCTTCCTGAGCCAGTTGATATATTCACCCGACACATTATTGAAATCAGTAAGAGGTCCTTTATGATCACCTTTCTTTATCGTAAATATATCTGAGAAATTATCAGCATATATTGCCCTTGCCGGGTAGAGCGACGGACGAAGCGGTCCGTTGTAACCACTACCCTGGTATATCCACGAATAAAGCAGGGTCTGAAAGGCGGCGCTATTTCCTTCTTTGTCGTATTCGCTTAATGATTCGAGTGTGCTTATTTCGAGGCTATCCCTTCCACTCTTATAATCCAGAATTCGTATAACCCCATCCTTCCGGTCTATACGATCTATTGTGCCTCCAAGTTTAACATTACGGCTCTTTCCATTAAGCTTTAAAGTAAACAGCCTCTGGTAAAATGCTTCCAGGCCAACAAGCTCAAAGGGGGCCTTATGCATATCTATGGCAAGTATCCTTGATATCATATTCTCAATCAGAGTAATAATAATAAGATTCTTACCACTTATGCTGCCGGGCTTATTTCTCATGAATTTCTGGCGGAACGAAGCTATTACTGTATCCCTGATATGTTCCTTTCCGGCAAGCAGTTTCTCAATATCCAGGCTGTCAAGTATTGCACCTTCCCATGGTTTATACAAACGATTCATTGAATCATGCAGGATATTGCCAAACATTGGTGAGTCAATTTCTTCCTGAACCAGACTGGTCTCTTCCAGGCCGGCAATATACTTATAGTAGAATTTAAGCTGGCACTTAATCCATGTATTAAGAGCACTTGGTGAGAGAATCCTGGAGTCATTGTCAGCCAGGTACTCAGACTCAATTATTTCCTGTATCCTGCCTGTCCTGGTTATAATCTCAGAATCTGAGTTGGGAGCCTCTATATTGAATCTTGTATCTATAAAGCTTGTGTCAAAAACATTGGAATACCTTAGCTGCAGCAGAAAACGTGACATTTCACCCGTTCTTAAGCCTGATGAGTTACTATTGTATATAAATCTTACCCTGGAGGCTCTCTGTATAAGCCTGTAGAAGTAATAGGCAAAAATTGAATCCTGGTGCTTAACTGTTGGCAGGACAAAGGCCATCCTGAGGTTATAGGGAATGTAAGAACTGCCGGCCGAGCTGCGCGGCAATACTCCTTCATTTACCGAAAGAAAAAGTATATTCTCAAAGTCGAGTGCCCTTGTTTCGAGTATGCCCATAACCTGCAAACCGCTGAGAGGTTCGCCCGAGAATGGGATAATCAGTTTTCTTACCAGCCTGTCGCAGATCCTGATATAGATATCTGTCCCCAGTTCAATAAGCGATTCTGCAAGGAGTGAATCGAGCTGCTTAAAAGCACGGATAACAGTAAAGAGGTACTCCATCTGAATTTTTGATCCTGTTACAGCTTCATCCTGAGGATTCTCTACATCCCCGGTGAAAGAAAGCAATACCTCCCCAAGTACATTTATAAGATAAACATTCAGTTCTCTTGCAGAAGCAGGAGAAGAAAACAGGAGCTTAAAAAATGAATTTGCCTGCAGCTCCGTGCTTTCTATCCTTACAAGATTTTGTTCCTTGATACTTCTCAGGATATCTTCAGACTCTGCCTGGAACAGGTGGGTAATATATTGATGAAGGAATAAGCTTTCAAGGTCGGCATGATAGAAACTTACAGCTCCATCACCTGTCTCCCTCCTGTTCTTCTGAAGTAACAATAAATGCTTAACCAGGCTATATACAGGTGTCTGGTACAGGGGATAGCCCATTGTAACGTTTATACTCTCAACAGAATCCGGGATAGAGTTCACAACGGGCATCAGCATATTCTCGTCGGCCAGGATAATGGCAGTTTTATCAGGCTCGGAACTATAAGCACCAAAATCCTGCAATAGTGAAGGAATAAGTTTTGACTGGGCAACATCGGATGGTGCCCTGTACACTTCAAACCTGCGCTCATTCTTTATGGCAGTCAGGTTGTCAACTCTTACACCCGAACCAAGGTCCTGGCCGAATGTCTTTATATTGTCCCTGATAAACAGGCCTGCTTCATGCTCCCTGTTATTAAGGTAAAGGATATCATAATCCCAGTAAAATGATGCCTTTCCCCTGGCTTTAAGATAGCCCAGAAGCTCCTTCTCGCACCTGTTAAGAGCATTGAATCCAATAAAATGAAAATGTTCTGCTTTATTATCCAGTGAAGAAACCTTGCTCTCCATATCCTCAACCAGGTCCCTCATTATCATGCCTTCGTAAGCCATCCCTGCTAATCTGAGCTTATCCCGAAATGAAGTATATAAAAGAGGCAGAATATCCCATACAGTCAGAAAATCCTCCTTCTCCGATGTCATATTGGAAGGATCAAATCCCAGCCAGAACTTTCTTATTATTTCAATAACTTCCGGCTCCAGTCCGCCAAATTTATCGTCAATCTCTCTCAGATCCCTGAGATTCTGAAACAGGATATTATGGTTTACAAGATATTTATCGATATCGTCGAAATCATTTACAATCATCTCGCCCCAGTAAAAGAATTCATCAAAGCTGTCGGGCTTATCCACCAGGCTGCTGTACGATTCGAAAAGCTTAAAAACGAGCTGCAGTGAATCAAGGGCTTCGAGATCAGTTGTTGCTGCAAATAACTCGCTGATAGTACTTATACGGGGGGAGAATACCGGCGAATCTATTAAACCGGCAAGGTAGTGACCAAAATAGAGAGCAGATCTCCGGTTTGGAAATACCAGGTGCTGACCTGCAAGTTCATCCCTGTGCCGGGCAAGAATCTGTTTTGCCACTTCCTTTAAAAATATCTGCATTTTTTTTACGGTAAACGGTAAACGGTTAAAGGTTAAAGGTTAAATCTACATACAGCCTTCCCTGCCATGTATCCAGTTCTTCCATTCTTCGTTCGAATTCAATGATCAGTCCTTCTGATCTTTTCTTTCCCCACCTGGGGCTTCTGATCAAAGCAGGAGGCGCTTCGCTGGTAAACCTTTCAACCACCAGTCCTGGATTTAGTCTCTCCAGGAATCCTATAAAGAACTCCTGGTACTCATCCCAGCCAAAGAGGCTGAATTCAGCGGGATTTTCCTGGTACTCCTTTAACATCACGGTGTCTGCAATAATCTGAAGCTGGTGAAACTTAACCGTGGTAAGAGGCAGGCCGGATATAATATCTGCCGAAGCCAGCATCTCCTCCCTGCTTTCGCCCGGTAAACCAAAAATAAAATGCGCTCCGCAGTGAAGTCCCTTAGCTGCTGTTCTGCGAATTGCTTCCTCCGAGCATTCAAAAGTATGTCCCCTGTTTACCCGCTTAAGGGTTTTATTATAAACCGATTCAACTCCGTATTCTATGGTAATATAATTATCCCTGGCCAGTTCAGCCAGCAAATCCAGCTTTTCATTATCTATTGAATCAGGTCTTGTCCCGATTACCAGCCCCAGTACTCCTTCCACACCCAGGGCCTCGCGGTACAATATTTCGAGCTTTTCCACCGAATCATAGGTGTTTGTATAGGCCTGGAAATATGCCAGGTAGCCAAGCGACTTCCTGTATCGCTTACGGTGAAAGGCAATTCCCTCTTCAATCTGCTTTCGCACAGTTTTATCGGGTGTACAGTATGATGGATTAAAAGCACTATTATTACAGAAGGTGCATCCCCCGGTACCTAAGGTTCCGTCGCGGTTTGGACAGGTAAAACCAGCGTCAACACTGACTTTCTGCACTCTTCCGCCAAAAATGGATTTAAAGTAGTTTGAATAGGCATTAAATCTTCTTTCATGCCCCCAGCTGTATATCCTTTTATTACCGGTTACTGCCATTCCCTGATTATTAACTTACCTCAACAATATTCTGTCTGTCGACATACCAGATAAAACCCCTGCATTTCCCAGGCATCAGATCCCTTAATATGTCGATATACTGATTTACCTGCTTCCTGTACTGTTCGCGCTCCGCTCCGAATTTAAAATCAATAACATGTATTTCATTCCCTGTCCTCACAAGCCTGTCGGGCCTTCTTGTTGCTCCTCCCGGCAAAATAATATCCTGTTCTGTCCATACTTCATTATCATCTCTGAACCAGGCACTAACCAGATCATTTTTAAGAGCCTCCCCCAGGCGGTCTTGAAGAATAAGCCTTTCATCCTTTGAAATAAGACCCTGGACAAAGGCACTGTGGAGGCTTTTCCCTATCTCCTTTTCTGACCTTATCCGCGAAAGAATCTCGTGCATAAGCAGACCGTAGTTAATTGCTGCTTTCCTCTTCGAATCATATTCCATATAGGTTCCGGCCTTTATCCTGATATTCAGTTTATCATCTGAGATACTAACCCTGTATGGTATAGTTTCACTCCTGCCGGCTGCAGCAGCTAAAGGCTTTTCTCCCTGCTGAGGTACTTCACCAAACTCAAAAAACCGGATATTACCGCTTTCTCCATGTGCCTGTTCGGTAAACCCGGGCAGTGAATCATTTTTTTCGATAGATTCCAGCAGCAGGCTGCCGGTATTCTTATCTGATCTTAATCCCCTGGGAACAAAGCCATACAAACATTCCTTACTCCTTGTAAGAGCCACATAGAGCAGGTTCAGTTTATCAATGGTGACATTAAGTTTCTCCCTGTCGTAGTACTTATTGAAAAGAGTTTCTGAAATATCCTTTTTATACTTAAGCGGTATTGCACCAAGGGTTTTAAAGTCATCTTCATCCGAATAGACCCAGATAAAGGGTGCATTACCATGACCCATATCCCACGAGATAAAAGGCAGGATAACCACCTTAAACTCCAGTCCCTTTGATTTATGAATCGACATCAGCTGAATAGAGTCCTCCTGGTCGGGAGAGGCAACAGATACCTTTATCCCTTCATTCTCCCACCAATCCAGGAACAAATGCATATCGTTGGTTTCGCTTGATGAAAGCTCTAGCACACAATCCTGCAGGGTATTAAGGAAGGGTACAGCAGATGCATCATCCCCAAGCTTAAAATACATTATAATGCGGTCTATAATATCAAAAACCGGCAGGTAACGTACAGATTTAATAAAGGAATCGAACCCGTCACCAAATTGCCGGAGACCTACAGCAGCTTCGCCCGACTCATTTAGCATATTGTGACGTGAGCCTGGATCTCCGGTGCCTGAGAGGAGCGAATGATAATGAAGCATCTCTGCTTTTGCCAGGCTGTCTGAACTATCTGTAAAAAACTTAAGCACAGCCAGTATAAACCTTACAACGGGTGCGTTTCTCAGCAGAAGGGAATCGGCCGATATTACCTGGTACCCATATTTTTGTTTTTTCTCTTCACTTACACCATCAGCATATTCCATCAGCCGGTTTATGACCTCCTGACCTTCACTGTTCTTTCTTACCAGTATACCAATATCTCCCGGCCTGTATCCATTATCCTGTATTTCCTCTATCAGTGCAGGAAGACAATCCAGCACCAGTTCGTTCTGGTGTCTGTCGTCGAACTTCCTTAGCTCGCTTATACGTACATAACCTCCCTCCCTGATACCCGGATCCTCCTGGACAGCTTCGCTATACAGGCTGCTTAATATCCCTGAATCCAGTTCAAATCCTTCTTCAATTAATCCGGGAAGAACAGAAAAGACGCTGTTATTAAAGGCAATCACATTTTTGGCAGACCTCCAGTTTTGGTTTAAGACCTTGCTTGAGAACATTTCCGGATGGAATCTTTTATCCAGGTAATTCAGAATCCGCCAGTCGCTGTTTCTCCACCGGTAGATAGCCTGTTTTATATCACCTACCACAAGATTTGGCTCTCCTTCAGCCAGGCTGTTTTTAATCAGGGGATAAAAATTCTCCCATTGTATCTTCGAGGTATCCTGGAACTCATCAATCATAAAGTTTCTATACCTGGTGCCAACTTTTTCATAAATAAAGGGAGCCTGGTCCTTTCCTATAATCTGCTGAAGCAGGTCGCCGGCATCTGAAAGCAGGAACCTGTTAGTCTCATTCAGCAGCTGCCTTATCTGAAATGAAATATCATTCAATATTCCAAGGTTATAGAGGTTGGAGGTAATAAGTCGCGACGATTTATATTTAAGGATGCCGCGGCTGTAGTATGTTCCTATCTCATTAATTTTATCTTTCAGGCCCTTTGAAAAGGCATCGGAGAGTGCCGTTGATGGTTTATTTCCGCTGAAATAAATATCCTTCTCCCATGCTTCGATGAAAGAGGCGCTCAGCCTGGCAGGCACTTCTTCTGTTATTCCCCTTATAAAACCATGGAAACTCCTGCTCTTACCCTTTAAATCCTGTTCGGTAACAGCTGAGCTGTCGAGAATCTCCATTGTTTCTGAGGCCAGGGACCTCAGCCTGCCTGAAAATACCTTTTCAAAAGCTTTCAGGCTGCCAAGTCCCTCCCGGATAAGGTCTTTATCCTGGACAATCTTACCCTCCTTTAGCAGAATCCGGTACTCCTCCCTGAACAACTCCTCGCCCAGTTCCATTATCTTCCGTTTCAGGTTCCAGTGGTTTCCCTGCGATATCTCATAATTTGAATAGTCTGTCAGCCATCTGAACAGGTGTTCATCATTATCGACCGAAGCAAGCATATCGTCAACAGCTTCTGAAAGTACCACCGAATGATCGAGAATCAGGTTAAAGCCTGAATGCAGTCCGCTCTCCTTTACAAAAGCCCTGAGTACTTTCTGAAAGAAACTGTCAATAGTACCCACCGAAAACTGGCTGTAGTCGTGCAGGATACTATCCAGGATATCACCTGCCCGCTCCTGTATCTTATTAAGCTTATTATCATATTTTTCGAGCAGATATGGAAGGTAGGGCGAATCATTCCCCGATGCCAGCTGAAAAAGGGTGGTCAGGATTCTTTCTTTCATTTCAGCTGCAGCCTTATTGGTAAAGGTTACTGCAAGTATATTCCTGTAATTCCGGGGCGACCTGAAGAGAAAATCTATATAAACCCCGGCGAGGCGAAAAGTTTTTCCCGATCCCGCCGAAGCGCTGTACCTTGTGAGTTTTCCCTGCTCCAACATAAGTTTTAAAGATAGTCAGTATTATTAAAACTGACGGCAGAAGCTGAACCAAGATATTAACATTGAGCCCGGTAAAAATTCGTATTTTTATATCATGATGAAAAACAAAACAGAAATAACATTCAGGAAGGCTAAAAAAAAGGACACCGACCTGATTCTCCGGTTTATAAGGGACCTTGCTGATTATGAGAAGCTTGCCAGCGAGGTAGTCACAGACCGGGAAACACTGGAAGCCTCCCTGTTCGGAGACAATCCGAAAGCGGAAGTTGTATTTGCCATGATAGGAAAAAGAGAAGTTGGCTTTGTTTTATTCTTCCATAATTTCTCAACCTTCCTTGGTAAGCCGGGAATCTATATTGAAGACCTTTACGTAAAACCTGAACACAGGGGCAAAGGTGTTGGAAAGGCTATTCTTACTTATATTGCATCCCTGGCGAAAGAAAGATCGTGCGGAAGGGTTGAATGGTGGGTACTGCACTGGAACCCGGCAAGAAAATTTTACGAATCGATAGGAGCACGTGCAATGGATGAATGGGTGGTATACAGGCTCGAAGGCAAAAACCTGGATGGACTGGCCGGGATATAGCAGTCATGGTCTTAGCGGCTTATTACGCCTGAACCTATCAGCTCGTCTTTAGAATACCATGCTGCAAACTGCCCCGGTGCTATTCCCCTCTGGTCATTTTCGAAGATAACAAAAAGCCCCTCTTTCTTCATAAAGAGCCTGGCCTTTTCGAGCGGCTGCCGGTAGCGGATTCTCACCAGGTAATCAATGCATTCATCTTCCCTGAGCTCCATATCAGGTCTTATCCAGTGTACATCTTCCCTGCTGATAAACAGGCCCTTCCTGAGAAGTCCGGGATGAGACTGGCCTTCGCCAACATAAAGGATATTCTTCTCCACGTCGGTGGCTATTACAAACAATGGTTCGCTGTAGCCTCCGATATTTATACCTTTTCTCTGGCCAATTGTAAAAAAATGTGCCCCGTTATGCTTTCCGATTGTCTTTCCTGATGAAGGATTATATTCGAAAGGACTGCTCATCCTCGCAAGCTCCTCAAGAGTGGTATCATTCCCCGGCAAAGCTGCAGGCCAGCTCAAAAAATCCAGGTCTGCACTCACCTCAACTGTTCTGCCGGTTTTTGCACTTAACTGTTGCTGCAGAAAGACCGGCAGGTCAACCTTACCAACAAAACATATACCCTGCGAATCCTTCCTGTGTGCCGTTGCCAGCCCAAGCTTATCTGCTATTCTCCTCACTTCGGGTTTTTTCATCTCTCCTATGGGAAAAAGAGCCTTTGACAACTGCTGCTGGGTAACCTGGCACAGAAAGTAGCTCTGGTCCTTATTGCTGTCAATGCCAGCCAGTAAGCTGTAAATATCACCCCCTGGACCCTTTATGGTTTCTTTCCTGCAATAGTGCCCGGTAGCGATATAATCAGCCCCAAGCTTCAATGCTTCATCAACAAAGGAATCAAATTTAATTTCCCTGTTGCAAAGTATATCAGGGTTGGGTGTCCTTCCCTTTTCGTACTCGCCAAACATATAATCCACCACCCTTTTTCGGTAAGGACCACTTAAGTCAGTACTATGGAAAGGAATACCAAGTTTCCTGGCCACCATCTCAGCAAACATTATATCATCGTCGTAGGGACAGTCTGCCTCCAGCAAACCGGTGTTATCGTGCCAGTTTTTCATAAACAGGGCAATAACATCATAACCGTCGCTGATAAGCTTCCATGCTGCCACGCTTGAATCAACACCGCCTGATAATCCTATTACAACCCTTTTAGCCATCTGGCTGCAAAGATAAGTACTTAAAAAGTAATCTCCATAGCACCTGCTCCGATATGTAATATTATGCCGATCACTTTTATTGCTGATGTTTCCGATATAGCGTATATTGAAATCCATGATTAAAAAACCGCCTATGGAAAATATTAATAATACCAAAAACGTCTCCAGGCGCCATTTCCTTAGCAGTATTGGATTTGGAAGTGCCGGACTGGTAATTCTTGGCTCTTACGGCTTCAGGCTTTCCTATTCTCCCGAAACAGATAAAATCAGGGCTATAATTGTTGATTTTGAGAAATGTGCCGGGTGCAGAACCTGTGAAGCTGTCTGTGCAGAAAATAAACTGCGTGTCAGCATTAATGGTGTTGAACATAATGGACTGGCTAACCTGCGTCATTCAAACATTATGGTGCACCACTTTAACCCGGATATTGATATTCCTTCAACATGTGCACTTTGCGACGATGCACCCTGCATTGAAGCCTGCCCTGTTGAGCCACATCCTGAAACAGGAAGAAAGGCATTGTACAGGGATGAAAAACTTGGGACTATTATAAATGACCTTGAAAGGTGCATAGGATGCCAGAGCTGTTATTTTGCCTGTAAAAACCAGAGAGCCGGGGTAATTAAACCAAATCCCCTTAGCGGAAGCCCCGAAAATATATGTAATCTTTGCGGTGGAGATCCTCAATGCGTCAGGAATTGCCCATATGATGCACTTAAATATGCTGAATTCGATAATTCCTACAGGTACAGAGGCATGTCGGCCAGGCAGATTGCCGAAGAAATGATTATGAAGATGTATAACCTTAAGCTTGAGGAGGTATAGTTATGGATACAAAAGGCTACTTTGGAAGAATGCTTGAAGTTAACCTGTCGTCAGGCGATATAAAGGTTACGAAAATACCTGAGGATGATATCAGGAAGTTTATTGGAGGAAGAGGGCTTGGTGCCAAAATACTTTGGGACAGGGTGAAACCGGGAACAGACCCACTGTCGCCCGACAATATCATCATGTTTATGCCGGGACCCTTTTCGGGACTACCAATACCCTCATCATCAAGAACATGTGTTGTAACAAAATCACCCAGGACTTCTCCTGTTAATTCAAAGTATAAACACGGCAGTTCGCTGAGTTATTCCAATATGGGTGGTTTTTTCGGGCCCGAATTACGCTTTGCCGGCTATGATGCACTTGTTGTAAGCGGAAAGGCTGATAAACCGGTATATATAAGGATAGAAGACGATGAGGTAAGCATTGAAGATGCCTCCGCTTACTGGGGAATGGGTACTGATGAGTTTGACAGGATCTTCCAGAACGATCTTGGCGAGGAGAGGTGGGAATCGTGTTATATAGGACCTGCCGGCGAAAGACAGGTGCCTATGGCATGTGTAATAAATACAGCGGCAAGGGCAGCAGGGCGAGGTGGCACCGGAGCAGTGATGGGGTCGAAAAATCTTAAAGCAGTAGCGGTAAGGGGATCAAAGGTGCCACAGATAGCAGATCTTCCAAAGTATAACGAACTCCTTAAAAGCGTAAGAACGTCCTTTATGAAAAAGGATGAAAACGTTATGGACTGGCGATACGGAGGTACTGCCAATGCCCTGAAATCATCATCTGACAATGGCACCCAGGCTGTAAAAAACTACAGTGAAGGCACCTTTACTGCCATCGAAAAGATTGGCACCGAGGCTAACAGGAAAGAAATATGGAAGCGCGACTTTGCGTGTTATGCCTGCCAGCTGGCATGCAAGAAGAGCGGCTACGCCAAGGGAGGATATAATACACTGGTGCACGACGGACCGGAGTACGAGACAGGTACTATGCTTGGAGCCAATCTGCTAATAGATGATATTGCCGGGCTACAGAAACTGATTTTTGTAGCCGACGATTATGGCATTGATATAATATCGATCGGGAATACAATCGGTTTCCTGATGGAGGCTTATGAAAGAGGCGACATCGACAAAAGCTTCCTCGATGGAATTAAGCTGGAATGGGGAGATGTAGATGCAAGCATGGAAATAATACACAAGGTGTGTAAGCAGGAAGGTATAGGATTACTGGCAGGCAAAGGTGTTAAGGCACTTTCTGAGAAGATTGGGAAAAACTCCTCAGATTATGCCATACATGTTAAAGGTCATGAACTTGCTGCATGGAATGTACCGGTAGGAAGCAGCTACTGGGCCGTTACCTATGCTACATCGAACAGGGGTGCATGCCATATGAACGGTGGCAATATGAGAGGCCAGGACGGGGCCTGCCTGCGCGACTCCCTGGGAGCCTGCAGCTTTGCATCTTCATGGTACAGGGGCGACACTCATTACAGGCATTTTATGAGTGCAATTACAGGCCTGGAATGGACTGAAGAAGAATTCAACAAAGCCGGTTCAAGGATCTTTACAATGGAAAAGATGTTTAATTACAGGGAAGGATTCAGGAGGGAGGATGATGTAATTCCCGAAAAATTCTTTACTAATAAGTTCACTGTGGGAGAACATGCCGGCGCCATTGTCGATCGCGAGGAGTTCAGTAAGAATATGGATGCGTACTACGAAAGCAGGGGTTGGGATAAGCTAAGCTCCAGGCCTTCGGAGGAGGCACTTAAAGACCTTGATATGGACTTTGCCATATAATAATCAATAAATACAGGAGGGTGTATCAGAAGATCTTATTGCTCCGGCTTCTGATACACCCCCGCAAATAAACACTTAAAATATATTCCTTAAACCTGTGTCCTGATATATTCAGATGCAGATAATGCTGCAATTGTACCATCAGATACTGCTGTGGTTACCTGCCTGTACCTCTTGCGGATTGAGTCACCTGCAGCAAAAACACCCTTAATACTGGTTTCCATCTCGGGTGTTACAATAATCTCTCCTGCTGTATTTGTAGAAACCGTATTCACAAAAAAGGATGTGTTGGGCAAGTAGCCTATAAATACAAAAACACCATCGGCTTCAATCTCATATTGTTTACCTGAAACAAGATGTTCAACTACAACACTCTGTACCTTATTTTCGCCCTGTATCCGGCGAAGTTCAGACTGAAGGATTATTTCAATTTTACTGTTATTCCTGGCCTCCTCTACTGCATGCTCAAAAGCCTGGAAATGATCAAACTGGTGCACTATTGTTACTTTACTGGCGTACTTTGTTAGTGAAACTGCTTCTTCAAGTGCTGAATTACCGCCACCAACAACTATAACATGTTTCCCGGTAAAAAAGTCGCCATCACAGGTTGCACAGTACGATACGCCCTTACCCTTGAATTCCTCTTCACCGGGAATATTTAACATTCTCGGCTTTCCTCCGGGCGAAAGTATTACTGACCTGGCCCTGTAAACCACCCCGTTATTAACAGTTATGCTTTTTACATCAGCATTCAGATCCAGTCCTGTTACTTTTATATTTGACTTGATCTGGCACCCGAAGCTTTTAGCCTGCTTCTTCATTGTACCCACCAGGGAGTAGCCGGCTGTTGTTTCCACTCCCGGGTAGTTGGCAATCTCGTTGGTAAGTGTAACCTGTCCTCCAACAGCACCTTCATTCAGAATCAATGTACTGAGTTTTCCACGCGACGCATATATGCCTGCTGTTAAACCGGCAGGTCCTGCTCCCAGGATTATCAGGTCATATATTTTATCCTGCTCCATAGCTGAAGTCTTCTTAAACAGCTTTATTTAATCCTTCCCTGCTGAACTCGGAGTCAAGAATATCACATATCTGATCACGGCTCTGAATGCTCGAAGTAGCACTGGCAACTTTACCATTCCTGTAATACATGGTAAATGGGAGACCCATAAAGGTAGTGCATTCAGGTGCATTCCTGATAATATGAGCTTCAGGGTTATCAAAAGCCATTACTGCAAATTTTACGTTTGAATAATCTTCTTCATCTTCAAGCTCTTCCATAACATCATAAACAGGTATGCACATCGGACCCATCCTTCCGCAACAGACCATTACGTTCTCATTACTATTTATATAATCCTGCAATTCCTGTGCAGTTTGAAACTCCTTTAAATTAGTTTGTAGCATAATTATAATTTTTACATTAATATTGCCGCAAAAGTACTTTTAAGATTGAATATAGAGCCGGCTCCTGTACTGAAAGAATTCAATTTTAAAATTGAAATTAGACAAGTTCTGAGGATAATATTAATTTTGATAAAACAGGAACATGCAAAACCCGGGAGAAAGTACAGAAAGCAAGTGCTTCAGTCATCTTGCCTGCTTTGACAGCCTTTCAGCTGAAGAGCTGGAATATATTGCCACCAATACAAGATCCCTGTACTTCAAAAGCGGGGAAACGATTTGTAAGCAGGGTACATACGCGCCATATGTTATTTTTATCTCAGAGGGACTGGCAAAAATTTATCTCGAGGTTACCAGGGACAAACAGGTGTCAACACAACTTGCAAAACCGGGTGATTTTATTTCTTTTTCGGCTGTCTTCAGGCAGGATGAATATTCAACATCAGCTGCAGCCCTTACTGATGTATCGGCATGTATGATAAACAGGGAGGCAGTAACAGGCCTTTTAAAATCCAATACTGATTTTGCTTACAA
The DNA here is from genome assembly GCA_036350795.1 of Marinilabiliaceae bacterium. Classification (GTDB taxonomy): domain Bacteria; phylum Bacteroidota; class Bacteroidia; order Bacteroidales; family VadinHA17; genus JAUVKT01. Next base: position 962 of record JAZBNV010000131.1, on the reverse strand, counting down.
AATTATTTCCAGGAACTGGCAAACCGAAAACAGGCTCCTTGGTATTATTTCAGACCTGGCACATAAGCAGATGGCAGGTAAGCTTGCAACAGCAATTATCTATATTGCTGATTTTGCATACCCTGATATCTTTAATAAGCTCGGTCGCAAAGACATTGCCGGCTTTGCAAATATATCGATTGAAAGTACCGTTAAGATTCTCAAGGAGTTTGCATCTGAGGATATTATATCTCTCAGTAAGAAAGATATTAAAATAACAAACAGGAAGGCACTGGAGAAAATCTCAAAAGCCGGATAATAAAAAAGCTATGAAAAACCTACTTCTCTTATCTCTGATCCTTATTATTACCCTGCCGGATATCAACGGCCAGACTGAAGCTAATCCATTGCTCAGTTCATTTGAAGAATATATGGCAAAGAAAAACAGTTCTGAATTCGGGCTCGAATGGATACAGCTGGGGCCGGTTACTAACTCTGCCAGGGTAGAAGCAATCCAGGGCGTGCCGGGACAACCCGAAACAATTTACTGTGCCTTTGGGTCAGGAAATCTCTGGAAAACAACTGACCACGGTCTTACCTGGAAAGCAATATTCGAGAATCAGCCCGTGCTGGGAATAGGCGATATTGCGGTTTCTCCCTCCCACCCCGAGACCATATGGCTTGGCTCGGGCGAAAGCCTGAAGAAGGCACGGAACTTTACAATGCCCGGGGCAGGAATGTTCAGATCAGATGATGGTGGCGAAACATGGTCACACAGGGGATTAAGTGAGACATGGCATATTGGTGAGATTGCCATTCATCCCGAAAATCCTGATATAGTGTATGTTGCTGCACTGGGTAAACTCTGGAGCACAAACAGTGAGAGAGGCATATTTGTTACAAGGGACGGTGGCAAGACATGGAAACATGCAGTATATATCAGCGACAGGATTGGTGCTATAGATATTGTTATTGCACCTTCT
>JAZBNV010000130.1:0-5742 GCA_036350795.1 Marinilabiliaceae bacterium | reverse complement strand
TATTATCCCTCTTCGATCAGAACCATATATCTTCTTTATTCCCACTTCCCTGGTTCTTCTTATTGAAATTGCGGTATTAATATTAACATAGTTAAAACAGGCAACCATAAGAATTAAAAACCCGGTAAATGAGAATGTAAGCACCCGTGAGATACTTCCTGTCTCAATAAAATCATAATCAAGATCTGTAAACAGGTGTATCTTCTTCATTTCCTGCAATTCAGGCAGAGACTCAAAACCGTGCTCCCTTGCACGATTATTAAAAACTTCATCCATATAGCCCAGCATATCTGCTTCCAGCTGTGCAATATCAGCACCCTGTTTAAGTTTCAGGAATGTTGTACAGTGTAAACCACCATCCCAGCCTATATAGTTATTCCCATATAAGAGGGAGAGGGGAGCCAGGGCTTCAAACTGAAGAGAGCTGTTTACAGGCGGATCACAGGCCACAGCACTGACCATTTTCATCTCTCCCTCCAGGCTGAGCATTCTGCCCAGGGGATCCTCATCCTGGAAGATGCTCCTTGCCAGCGACTCTGTAATAACTATTTTGTCGGGCGAATCAAGGCAGGTGTTTTTGTTTCCGGATAAAAGGTCAAAGGAGAACATCCCGAAAAATGTACTGTCGGCGTACATCAGCTCTACAGAAGTAAAACTATTTTCATATTTCAGGCTGGAGATATACATCCGCGTCCTGACACTCTCTTCAATCACAGGAAACTTTGACATAAATTCCGGTCCTGCAGGAGCATTTATGCTGCCTCAGGTCATTTGTCGATTTGGGGATATAGAAGTTAAATTTACCCTGTATATATTCTCATGGTCTTTGTGGAACCTGTCGTAAGAAAGTTCGTTCTTTACCCAGATCAGTATAAGGAATACAGCCGTTAAACCAATCGTTAATCCAAATATATTTATTACTGAATAAGGTGACTGTGACCTTAATGAACGGATAGCTTTTCGAAGAGAGTTTATCATAGTTCACGGCATTTGGGTGTTGGGTGCTAATTCCAGTATTCAGAACAAATGGTATACCACTAAACTATATGTTTAATATACAGCACTTTAATCCTCAGTAAACATTTCTAGTTGTCTAATATTTTGACATAAGAATGTAAATATTCTTGAAGAGATTAGCGAGAAATTTTAATAATTCAGGCATCAGAACCTTTTGACCAAAGAATATGTTTTTAACAGCTCACCGCATATCCCGGGTTCCGCTGTATCTAAGAAGTATGTAGAATTCGGCCGTTGATCTAACTATAAAGTAGCCGGGCCATAAAATGATCTTAAATATAAGAAGTAACCTGTTGATATCATCAGAAATCCTGAATGGATGATCGATTGGAGTACCTCCCAGCCCAATATTCCTGTAATCGGGTTCCGGGTTAATATAGTAGGAAACTATACAATAGAGGATGAAAACCAGGGTAACAATTAGTATTGCCTCCGGGGATATTCCTCCCGCTCTTCTGCTTATAAGAAAATAGTAAAAAGCTGCTACCAGTGCTGTGCCTATAATAAAATTAATAATTACACGGTATCTCGGGATATCCCTTTTGCGAAAGTATCTTCTTCTAACACTACCCAGGTTACCCGGAAAATATGACTCTCCTAACCATTCAAAGAAGCTCATTATAATTTTTCTTTTTGATTAAATCTCGTAATGACTGAGGCTGAGCCTCAGCCTTTAATGTAATAAACTTAAAAAGAATTAAGCATTTCACAAAACCTTCAAACGATGGCGTATGCCGTAACCTGCCCCGCAGGCAGGGGCGTAAGGCATAGGGCGTAAGGGAAGTTTATAAAGTTGATAAAAGTTTATAGAATTTATAAAGTACTAAGGTTTACTGATAGCTGATAGCTGGTAGCTGGTAGCTGGTAGCTGATAGCTGATAATCTGTTAATTCGTTGAGTTGTTGAATGGTTAAATGGTTGATACAGCCTGAGCTTTTCGCCCTGTGGTCCCGGAGGGACCAGCGAGAATAGCTTATATAAATCACTGCACAAACTTACCGCGCCAGGTGGTTTAAATCTTTAACAGGTCCGGTTGGCGCGGAAATTAGTGTGTGAATGCCTGTATTACTACCTCTATGTGACTCCTCCGGAGTCAATAAACCATGTTCCCTGTGCTCTTTTCCTAAAGCCTATAGTCTACAGCCTACAGCATGCTAACTTGTAGCTAAGAAAGTATATAATGTTAGTATTGACTTATTCCATTGGGGGAGCATAAATTACTGTTCAGAGGCATTAACAACCGCTTAACATAAAAAAATTGTACATCAGGTTTAATGGTCATATATTCGAATACCAAATGAATTAAACCTGAAAAATGAAAAACCTTATCTTATTACTCACCCTGGCCAGTTTATTACCCTTAAACTCCAGCGGACAGGAAAAGCTGGCAATTTCCCGTGAAAACTGTACAGTATACATGGGTATAAGCGACACGATCGATGGCCGGGAAGCATTCTCAGGCCTTGCCATATTCAAGGATATCGAATTTAAGAACGGTACTATAGAATGGGATATGTGGGCAGAAGGCGGAAGGTCATATGCAGGAGTAATCTTCAGGCAACAGGCCAACAGGGATGCTGAAGAGTTTTACGTAAGACCACATAAGGGAAATGGTTTATTCCCTGATGCCTTTCAATATACACCGGTCTACCATGGTGTATCATGCTGGCAGCTTTCGCACGGAACAGGAGGAACTCAGCCTGCAAGCATACCGGCTAAAGAATGGATCCACTTTAAATTATCGGTTAAAGATGATATGGCATACCTGGTAATGGAAACCGGGCAGCCGACAGTAATGTTTATACCCGGGCTTTGGCTGGGTGAACTTTCCGGAGCTATCGGAATAAAAGGACCGGCAGACGGATCAGCATGGTTTTCAAATGTAAGCTGGACACCCGAAATAATGCCTGGTTTTCCCGATAAACCTCTTCGGCATAAGGGTGAGCCCGGTATAATCCGGGACTGGGAAATCAGCAGACCAATTATTCATAATGAAGCTGATCAGTATGCTATTTATGGATCAACTACAGAATGGACTAAAGCTTCTGTTGAAAAAGACGGACTTGTTAATCTTACGAAACAGGTAATAAGGAATCCTCAACAGCCGGGATGGATTTATGCACGAACATATATAAATTCCGACTCAGAATCACTACGCAGGTACCAGCTGGCCTACAGCGATTATATTACAGTATTTTTAAACGGCAGACCTCTGATGTCATCGACAAATGGATATACAAGTCGTGATCCTGCCTTTGCAGGTTTAATCGGATATTTTGACGAGGTATTCCTTCCGCTGAAGAAAGGCAAAAACGAGCTTTGCCTGCTTGTAGGAGAACAGTTTGGTGGCTGGGGATTTAAAATGAGAGATGGAGAAGCAACAGGACTTGCCGCAGGGATTGAAAGTGGCTGGGAAATTAATAATGGACTGGGCTACCCGGAATCAGTTGTTTATGATAAGGACCAGGATATAATCTTTACATCCAGTTTTATCAGCGAAACAGGTGGAGGTATAACAAAAGTATCTGTTGACGGGGAAATAATTGAATATAACTGGGCAAAGGGCCTCAGGTCTCCTACCGGACTGGATATCTTCAACAAAAAATTATATGCAATAGATCGTGGTGGAGTAAATATTATTGATACGCGCAGCGGTGAAATTATGGAGCGTATCTCCCTGGAAGGATCTGTATTCCCCAATGATATTACCATCGATGATAAAGGTACCCTGTATATAAGCGATAGCGGAGGCAATAAGATATACCGTGTCAGCGGGAATAAGGCAGAAGTCTGGATGGAGGGAGGAGAATTAAAAAATCCAAACGGTATAGACTACCATGATGGTTATATCTACGTGGGGTCATCAGGTGATGCCTGTTTAAAAAAGATCGAAATAAGTAAGCTGACTACAGGCACAGTATGCAAGCTTCCACCTGAATCAGTTATTGATGGTTTGCAGGTGACAGCTGATGGGAAGATTTTTTTCAGCGTACACAGTGGCTACATCTACCGGGTTAATGATGCCGGACAGGCTGAAGAGATTGTTAACACTATTTCAACACAGTTTACCCAGGCAGATTTTGAAATAATTGAGGATAAAAGACTTATCGTAGTTCCTGGACTATACAGCAACGCAATCCAAACGTACAAATACTAAAAGCCTGAACCGCATACCACCAGATGCCTGCTGGTAGTTGAGTTAAAGACAGGGCGTAAGGCGTATGGCATAGGGCGTAAGGGAAGTTTATAAAGTTGATAGAGTATATAAAGTTGAAAAGGTTTACTGATTACCTTTAACAGTCAATGCCTAAATAACGTTGACCTTTTTATTACTTAATTTACTTCTTTTATAATTTAGATTATTAACTGTTGATAACGGGAAATAACTTGAAGAGTTATTCTCGTTTTCAATGGTTTTTCTAAACATACTAGGTGTTAATTTTCCCAAAGCTTTATGAGGTTTGCCTGTATTGTACATCACTACTGCCCTGTCTAACTGTTTCTTAAGCGAAATAAAGTTCTTCGGGCCGTAAGGATGAAGATAGTTATTTTTAATTATTCCATTAAGTCTCTCTGCATGGGAGTTTTCATAAACCTTTTCTTCAGTCATCGAATTGATCATTTCTAGATCCTTTGTGAGGGCCTTAAAATCCTTACAATAGTACTGTCCTCCACCATCTGAGTGCAGAATAGATCCTTTAATATTTGATCTTCCCCGCTCGCTTATTAGTCGATGTAATGCGGAAAGTGTTGTGCTCTCTGTGCGAAGATTGTCGCTTGCTGACCATCCTACTATCTCCCGGTTATACAAATCCATAATAAAGGTTAGATAATAGGTTTTAGCACCGATATCAAAGTAAGTTATGTCACTCACAAAAACCTGGTTTACATGTGTAACCTTAATATCCTTTATCATGTTCTGGAATCGGGTTACTCCAAGGCTATTGGTTGTAACCCTGTAGTTCCTTAATTTCTTTATCCTGTACCCGGAGTCCATGCAGAAACGCTCAAACTGATCCCTACCCATACAACTAGGTTGAATCTTCAAATAAATATCTCTGGCGGACATACGGGGGTGATCGTGACGAATCTCGTTGATAAGAGGAATCAGCTGTTCCTGCTCTTCATACTTATATTGCCTACGCTTAAGCATCTGATAAAATGATTGTTTACTTATATCTAATACTTCAAATAGGTTGACTAACTTTTTTTTGTGAGCTTCCCTGTTGAAGTGGTACCAGACGAGAGCCTGGAACCTACTTTTTTTTTAATGTCAACATTGTAGGTAGCCTCAGCTATCTCGATCATCTTATCCTTAAATTCCAGTAATAGTTGTTTTTGTCCAACTACTCTTTCAAGTTCCTTGATGCGATCCTGTAAGGCCTGTATCTTTTGAGTATCGCTCTTGGCTTCAACCACTTGCTTAACTTGTTTTTTTGCCATAACTGAGTATTTGTAAATCCATTTATAAACCGATGTCCTGCTTACTGAGTAAGTTTTACAAATATCAGAAACTGAGGTGATATTCCTCTCTAACTCTCTAACTTTCTTTCGCTTGAATTCTTCGCTGAAGGACCGATGATACTGAGGCTTGTGCTCGTGATCAAAATAATTTACTTTTGCCATAATGTTAACCGTTTTTTTGGTCAACGTATTTCAGGCATTGACAGTAAGCAAGCCCACTACCTGGCCTCTCGCTAGATTTGCACGACGTGCAAATCATTA
>JAZBNV010000129.1:0-25029 GCA_036350795.1 Marinilabiliaceae bacterium | reverse complement strand
TGAGGGGGAGAAGAAGAGAAAGGCTGAGGGGGAGAAGAAGAGAAAGGCTGAGGGGGAGAAGAAGAGAAAGGGTGAGGGGGAGAAGAAAACTCAAATTGCGTTGAGCTCCACTTAAGTGTGGAATTTTGTATCTTTGTTATAATCGCTGCATAGTGTTTTCGTATGAAAATTTTAAGATCTCATAGAGAACTGATAGTTTATCAATTGGCATATAATGCTGCTCTTGAAATTTATAATCTGTCAAAATCATTCCCAAAGGAAGAATTATATGCCTTAACAGTGCAAATTCGTAAATCCTCACGGTCTGTTCCTGCAAATATCTCCGAAGCATTCCGAAAGAGAAGATATGAAAAAGCTTTTGTGGCTAAAATCACTGATGCAGAAGGAGAAGCTGCGGAAACACAAAACTGGCTGGACTTTTCAAGAGATCATGGATATATCACTAAACAAAAGCATAACGAATTAGACTTAAAATATGATCAAATACTTGGCAAATTAGTAAACATGGCCAATAACCCTGATAAGTGGTCTTTCTAGTCTCCCCTTCTCCCACTCTCTCACTCCTCCACTCCTTTTTCATCCGGTTCTGTCATTTATTAATCTCTTTGTCAATCCTCCTGGCGGTATCTGTTATAGACAGTCCTCCCTTGCAGGTGCACCTGAACCTGTGATCCATATTAGTGCCCACGTCCTTCATTGCCCTTATTACTTCTTCAAGTGGTATAACATGATTAAAGCCTGCAATTATCATATTGCATGCTGACAGGGCGTTCTGGGCGGCCATAATATTTTTACCAAGGCAGGGAACTTCCACCCTGTTGGCAACCGGATCGCATATCATGCCCAGTGTGTTCTGAAGTGCCATGGAGGCAGCGTTCATTGCCATTACTGCATCGCCTCCCATCAACTCTGTAAGTGCTGCAGCAGCCATGCCTGATGCTGCTCCGCACTCGTACTGGCAGCCTCCCTCCTCTGCAGCAAATCCACCCTCCAGGGCAATAAAAACACCTGTCATTCCTGCTGCCAGTAATGATCTTGCTATCTTATCCTCTGTTTTACCTGTAAGTTCAGCTACCGCTAACAAAACACCGCCAATTGCTCCTGCCGATCCGGCTGTGGGAGCAGCAACTATTAAACCCATTGATGACTTGGTTTCCATAATAGCCGTTACCGCTTCAATAATCCTGTTTGTTAAGCCGGCCGGTATTAAATCTCCCTTTATGGGAGCCTTTTTAAGAAGATGGGACTGCCTGCCAAGTATTCTGTCTTCGTAATCTGTTCCGGCCATTCCGCTTTCGTACGACTCCCTTATTATTGCCATATGCGACACTGCCAGTGAGTATACCTCATCACTGCTGACATCGCCAACGGCAGTTTCCCATTCCAATGCAAAATCCGACAGCTTACGATCTGATGCCAGTGATTCAAGCATGGAGGGAGATGAAAAAGCAAGAACAGGGTTTTCCTTAATCTTTACAGGTAATAGTTGATTAATATATTCACTATCCTTCTCAACAGGCTTTCCATTCAATTCTACAAGCCGAACCATTCCGCCACCGGTTGATACAGCCCTGAACGAAACTTCTCCTGATGAGCCCTGCAGGTAAGTAACGTAGGTATTGGGATGAGAATCACCCGTTTCTTCAATCCTGTATTCTATTTCCATGCCCCGCTCACTGCAAATATTCTCTGCATTAATCATTTCAGGATCTGAGATTTCCATACCAAGCAAGCCGGCAGCAAGTCCCATGGCAGAACCCTGTCCACGGTAGGTTGTGGCCAGCGATCCATTGGGATCAAAACGGAATACAGCCCTGGAGGGGGTCTCTCCCAGTAATATAAGTCCGAGCTTACCAATTCTCAATGCTGCCGCAGTGTGAGAAGAACTTGGCCCACGCATTACGGGGCCAATTACATTGTTGAATATAGACGGATAATAAACTTTCATGCCTAAAGATAAAAGATAAAGGTACAAAGTTAATAGTTTAGCCAAACATGGAACATACCGGTATTGCCGGTCATTTATGCCTGGCAGGATTAAGTAGAATGACTCTAAATAAGCTGTTTGATCCGGATAAAATCAATCACCGAAAACGTTTGAAACAACAGGATGGGGAAAAGATGGTAAAACCTGCTGTAACTATACTGATTATAAATGATATATGCTCGTTTTTTTTACCTATTTTTAATCTGAATTTTAAAGAAACCAATCCTGAAAATTACTATGAGCAATACAGTAAAAATGAAACCCAAACTTAGCTTCTGGCAAATATGGAACATGAGCTTTGGTTTCCTGGGAATACAATTTGGTTTTGCACTGCAGAATGGCAATGTAAGCCGGATCTTTCAGACTCTTGGGGCAGAAATTGACAGGATACCCATATTATGGATAGCAGCACCTGTTACAGGTTTGATTGTACAGCCCATTATAGGGCATATGAGCGACAAAACATGGGGTAAGCTTGGAAGAAGAAGACCATATTTTCTTGTGGGGGCAATAATGGCATCCATAGCCCTTATTCTTATGCCTAATTCCCCTGTGCTATGGATGGCTGTCGGAATGCTCTGGATAATGGATGCTTCTATAAATATTTCGATGGAGCCTTTCAGGGCATTTGTAGGAGACATGCTTCCCGACAGGCAACGAACCCTTGGATTTACGATGCAGAGTTTCTTTATCGGTATTGGTGCTTTCGTGGCCTCGTGGCTTCCGTATATTCTTACTAACTGGTTTAATATATCCAATACTGCACCTGAAGGAGAAATACCTCCCACTGTAAAACTATCGTTCTATATGGGTGGTATAGTATTCCTGCTGGCGGTACTTTACACTGTATTTACAACAAAGGAATACTCACCTGAGGAACTCGCAAGCTTTAGCAACGACGAGGATAAGGGGGAAGACGGGAAGGAAGACGAAGCTGAACAAGCCGGGAAATACACCAGGAGGGGATTAATCTGGACTTTTGCCGGGATAGTGATTTCGCTGCCGGTATTGTTTTTTAAGCTTGAAAAAGAATTATATATACTCGCTTTTGGCCTGGCAGTTTTTGGAATTCTGCAGTTAATAAGCGGACTGCTTGTAGGAGCTAATAAAGTAAAATCAGGACTTGTATCAATTATTACCGATCTGTACAGGATGCCAAAAACCATGGGGCAACTGGCAATAGTTCAATTTTTCTCATGGTTTGCATTGTTTTCGATGTGGATATATACAACTGCTGCTGTTACATCAGGAATATATGGTACATCTGATACTAGCTCCGAGCTTTACAACGAGGGGGCCAACCTGGTGAGTGGAATGTTTGGATGGTACAATCTCTTTGCTGCCGCATTCGGACTGCTGGTACTGCCATGGCTGGCAAAAATGACAAACAGGAAAATAACACATTCAATATCACTGGTGGTTGGAGGTATTGGTCTTGCATCAATCTTATTTATAAAGGAACCTGAGATGCTTATTTGGTCGATGGTTGGGATTGGTATGGCATGGGCCAGTATTCTTGCAATGCCCTATGCTATACTTACCGGTTCTCTCCCACAGAATAAAATGGGTGTATATATGGGAATTTTTAATTTTTTCATCGTTATTCCACAGATACTGGCAGCAACAATCCTGGGATTTATGGTAAACTCCCTTTTCGGAGGTGAGTCAATCTATGCACTCCTTACAGGTGGTATATCTCTGCTGGTGGCAGCTGTATTGATATTATTTGTAAATGATACAGATGGAGAAAAGGTAAAATAAGGAAAGTAAACAAAGCAGCTAATAAGAATTATGATCTAAGACAAGCCGAAGATGAATCCGAATTTAAAAAAAGAAGAGTGGAAGATTGTTGAGGAAGGATTTGCCCCGGAGTACAACAGGGCATCTGAAAGCATATTTTCAATAGGAAACGGCCATATGGGGCAGAGGGCAAATTTTGAGGAGAAATACTCGGGAGACAGCCTGCAGGGAACTTATATAGCCGGAATTTACTACCCTGATAAAACAAGGGTTGGATGGTGGAAAAACGGTTACCCTGAATACTTTGCCAAAGTTCTTAACTCACCAAGCTGGACAGGAATTAATGTTACTGTTAACGGTGAAGAAACAGACCTGGCAAAGGCTGAAATAATCGCGTTCAGACGAGAGCTGAACATGAAAGACGGTACACTTTCCAGGCACTTTACCTGTAAGCTCAGGAATAATAAAGTGTTGAAGATCAGCAGCCTCAGGTTTGTGAGTATGGACGACTTTGAAACTGCTGCAATAGAATATTCTGTTGAACTGCTTAAAGGAAATGCGAGTATTGAAATAAACTCTTTTATCGATGCGGATGTTGTAAACGAAGACTCAAATTATGGGGAGCATTTCTGGAATGAGCTTGCCAGGGAATCAATTAATGGTGAATCGTATATTCTTACCTCAACCAAAAAAACCCATTTTGATGTAGCTACTGCTATGAGTAACCGTTTCCTGCTGAACGGTGAATTAATCAAAAGCAAGCAGGTCCAGGAAAACAGGAGCAAGTATATCTCAAGAAAGATCAGTGCCACGCTAAAAGAGGGCGACAGACTGACTGTCGAGAAATATGTTGCCGTTCTTACCTCGCAAAACCATAAAAAGGAAGATCTTGCAGATGCCTCGGTTAAAAAAGTACGATCTGCTGCCGCTACCGGTATTAAAGAACTTCTGAATGCACATATCGGTGTATGGCATAAAATCTGGGATAAAAGCGATGTGCATATTAATGGCGACATATCTGCCCAGCAGGGGATAAGGTTTAATATATTTCACCTTTACCAGACTTATACGGGAGATGATCCAAGGCTGAATATAGGCCCAAAAGGATTTACGGGCGAAAAATATGGTGGCAGTACCTACTGGGACACCGAAGCTTTTGGCTTACCTTTTTACTTAAATACAGCCGAACCAAGGGTGGCCCGTAACCTGCTTATTTACCGCTACAAGCATCTTGAAAAAGCCATTGAAAATGCTTCGAAGCTCGGATTCAAAGATGGAGCAGCTCTATACCCGATGGTAACAATGAATGGCGAAGAATGCCATAACGAGTGGGAGATAACTTTTGAAGAAATTCACCGTAACGGTGCAATTGCCTATGCAATATGGCGATATATTAACCACACAGGAGATGAGAATTACCTTGCTGATTTCGGGCTTGAAGTACTTATCGGTATTTCCAGGTTCTGGAGTCAGAGGGTAAATTTCTCATCCGATAAACAGAAATATGTTATACTGGGAGTTACCGGCCCCAACGAATACGAAAACAATGTAAATAACAACTGGTATACCAACAAGATTGCATCGTGGACACTTGCCTATACGCTGGATGCCATTAAAAAGGTGGGGGAAATCAATCCCGCTAAATACTCTGCCATATTAGTAAAAACAGGCCTGGAAGAAAACGAAAAAGAGAGGTGGAAGGATATTATAGCAAGAATGTATTTCCCGATTGATGAAAAAACAGGTGTATTCCTGCAGCAGGATGGATATTTGGACAAAGAACAGCTAATGGCATCCGATCTTGATCCTTCTGAAAGACCAATTAACCAGAACTGGTCGTGGGACAGAATACTCAGATCGTGCTTTATTAAGCAGGCTGATGTAATACAGGGCATCTATAGCTTTGAAGAAGAATATGACCTGGAGACAATAAAGAAGAATTTCGATTTTTATGAACCACGCACCGTACATGAGTCTTCATTGTCGCCAAGTTTGTATTCAATAATGGCCAGCCTGCTTGGTTATGTTGACAAAGCTTATGAGCTATACCTCAGAACAGCCAGGCTTGATCTCGACGATTATAATAAGGAGGTTGACGAGGGACTTCATATAACAAGTATGGCAGGCACATGGTTGTCGATTGTGGAAGGCTTTGCCGGTATGAGAATAAGGAATAAAAAACTACACCTGAATCCTGTTATCCCGGCAGCATGGAAAAGCTTTTCGTTTAATATGAGATTTAATGGCTCTTTAATAGAAATAACCACTTTTAACAACTCTGTATCGGTAAAAAACAGGTCTGACGAGCCTGTTCCCATAGTAATTAATGGGCAGGATTATATTGTAAATGGCAAAAACACAGAAACAATTAAACTAAAAAAAGACATATAGAAATGAAAAAAACCGGATTTTTCCTGATTATCTCAATACTGCTGGCTACCAGTATAGCATTTACCTCATGTAAAGGCAGTGCTGACACAGACAGGGGCTATAATAATACCAGCGAAATTGCAAAGCCCGCGTGGATGGAGGACATGGTTCTTTATGAACTGAATGTAAGGCAATTCACTGAAGAAGGCACCTTTGCTGCAATCGAAGATCATGTTGCCCGGCTTAAAGACCTGGGGGTGGATATTATCTGGTTTATGCCAATTCATCCCATAGGTGAAGTTAACCGCAAGGGGCCACTTGGATCTTACTACTCGGTAGCCGATTTTAAGGGAGCAAACCCTGAATTCGGAACTTTTGAAGATTTTAAGTCACTGGTTGACACCATCCATAAAGCCGGAATGCGGGTTCTGATGGACTGGGTTCCCAATCATTCGTCGTGGGATAATCCTCTTGCAACAGAGCATCCCGACTGGTATAAAAAAGATGATAATGGTGTATTTATCTCGCCCTACGACTGGACCGACGTAATACAATTCGACTGGTCGAAACAGGGATTGCAGGACTATATGCTCGAAGCTCTTGTTTTTTGGGTTGAAGAAGCAGGTGTAGACGGGTACAGGGTAGACCACCCACATGTAACCCCTGCAGATTTCTGGCTAAGGGCAAGAACGGAGATGGAAAAAATTAAACCTGTTCTGATGCTTGCTGAAAATGAAGACAGGGTGGAATTTTTTGAGAATGGATTCGACATGAATTATTCGTGGGAGCTTCACCACCTTATGAATAATGTTGCACAGGGAAAAGACAGGCCCCGGGTTCTGATTGATGCCCTGGAAAGAGACTTTGAGACTTTTCCTCCCGATGCATACAGGTTAAGGTTTATAACAAATCACGACGAAAACTCATGGGCCGGTACAATAGAGGAGAGAATGGGAGACGCAGGAAGGGCTTTTGCAGTTTTTATGTACACCATTCCCGGTACTCCTCTTATTTATAACGGACAGGAAGCAGGTCTTAACAAGCGCCTTAAGTTTTTTGAAAGAGATCCGATAGACTGGGGAGGCTATACCCTTTCTGGTTTTTATAAGGTTCTTAACGAGCTGAAGTCTGACAACCCGGCACTGCATAATGGATTGGCTGGTGGTTCTTTCGAGACAATAAGCATCGCCGATAATAAAAGTATACTTGCCTACAAGCGCGAAAAAGATAAGAATACTGTGCTTACCTTCCTTAATATGGGAGAAGAGCTGGTTTCATTCAAGGTAGGAAATCCCCTGCTTCATGGTAAATACAATGATCTCTTTACAGGTGATGAAGTTGTTCTTGATGAAAATACGGTTTTCGATCTTGGAGAATGGGGATATCTTGTACTGACAAAATAAGCCCCCGGCCATTTTTAACAGCCAGGGGGGTACTTATTCAGTTTTTATGATTCGCTTTACTCCTCTCCGCTTACCTGCTGTAACTTCCAGCAGGTAAATACCCTGCCTTAGCTGACTAAGGTCGAGCCGGTTGCCCGCGATTTTGTTTATATCGATCAAGACCCTTCCATCAAGGCCTGATACCCGAACACCGGAAACCTGTCCACCGGCCTCGTCGCCCGGATCGATGGTAATAATACCATTTGCCGGGTTAGGGTATATGCTAAACCAGCTATTGTCGGTTTCAGGTGCAAAAAGATCTTTTACCGAAACACTCAGGTTTGGATTATTAATCTTCTTAGTTGTATAAATCCTGTATTCACCCGGTTTAAGGACAAGCAAATCTGAAACACCTGTAACATTAATCGAGTCGCCTGTTACATAGTCGTACCAGTAAGATGTTCGTGTAAATTCACCGGATATTGAGTTACTTACAACATCGAAGTTACCCAGTACAACCACATCCATCGATGTATGTGAAATATTAATCCTTTTCATCCTTCCCCCTGCTTCCTGCGTAAGTAAGAAAGTGCCTTCAGTAAAGGCAGGGTGGTTTTTCCTCAGGCTTAAAAAAGATGAAAACTCATCATATATTTTTTTGCGATTTGATTCACTGTAATAATTCCATCTTATTGGCTTTGCCGATGTGCGACCATTATAATTGATTGAAACATCGTATCCAAGTTCACCAAATTGCCATAGCATTTTTGGACCAGGCATGGTAAAAAAGAATGCGGCTGTAAGTTTTATCCTGTCGAATGCAGTTAAAATATACCTTGTACTATAATAGGGTGAAATATTAATGTTTCCATTTGCAAGCAATTCCACCATTATCCTTTCTTCATCGTGGCTTTCCATATAGCTGACCAGGTTTGGATTTGTCCAGCCTCGCTGCTCATAGAGGAACCAGGAAATATCTGAATCGTATGCCATCGCTGCCTCCGAAAAAGGTTTCTTACCGTTCAGAAAGGGACTGGACCAGAGCATCATACCATATTCGGCCAGTTCTGTTTCTTCATTATTGTCAGCAAAATGCTCCAGGATAATATAGGTATCCGGATCGATCGACCACATATAATCAGCGTACATTTTCCACAGAGCTATCCTGTTGGCATCATAGTTTCCCCATGCCCCCACATCAGTTGTGACACGTTGTGTAAATCCCTTCGAAAGATCAAAACGATAGCCATCTACTTTATATTCTTCTATCCAGTGCTTCATAACCCTCATGGCATGGTAACGTGTATATTCGCTGTCATGGTTAAAATCATGAAACACATTATACGGGTGCGTTGCAAACTCATTAAACCATGGGTTATCTGCAGCTGTACGGTTATTTGCATCGTCCCAGTAGAGTTTGGCCAGTGGTGAGCTTCCTGTGGCATGGTTAAGGACCATGTCAACAATAACAGCTATGCCACGGGAATGACAGCTATCGATAAACTCTTTTAGCTTACTCTTTGTTCCATAATACTTATCGGGGGCAAAGTAGAAAGATGGATTATATCCCCAGCTATCATTTCCATCGAATTCATTAACAGGCATAAGTTCAATGGCATTGACTCCCAGCTTATCAAGGTATCCAAGGGTATCGATAAGCGTCTGGTAGTTATGGGCAGCAAGGAAATCTCTTATAAGCAGCTCATAAATTACCAGGTCTGTCTTTTCCGGACGGGTATAGCCCGTTGTTTGCCACTGGTATTCCGGTTCGGCTGTCTGCAGAATACTTACATGCCCATCTCCCAGTCCTTCCGGATATTCAATTAAGCCCGGGTAGGTTTCTTCATCAATATATTTATCATTCCAGGGGTCGAGCACCTTCTCTGTATAGGGATCTGCTATAGTCACATCGTCTACTACATATTGGTACCTGTACTCGCCGCCTGGTGTAAGACCAGTGATGGTCTTCCAGAACTTCTCTCTGTCAGGTGTAACCTTCATATACGAGTCATCGCCAGGCAGCCAGTTATTAAAGTCCCCTGTAACGAAAGCATGAGACTTTCCCGGAGCTGTAAGTACCAGAGTGACTTCTGTGTCGGAGATATAATTTATCCCGTCTTCCACGCCTGCAGGAAGAACTTCCTGTACCGGGTCGGTGGCTACGTAGAGATAGAAGGAATCAGCAACTGTTTCAAGGGCCTGGTGGGCTATTGCCTTGACCCAGTATCCTCCTAGCTCGGCAGTATAATAAGTATAGCTCAGCTGGTCTGAGCCTATCACCTTTTTCACCTCAGTATCGTCGATATATAGCAGTACTGAATCTGCCAGCAGGCTTGCCACCTTTATATCGAAGGTCTCATACCTGTCTTTAATAACAGATCGGCCTGAGGGACTGCTGATACTAACCGACAGCTCCTGCTCGAATACTTCGATAAAGTCGTCGGGGCT
The DNA here is from genome assembly GCA_036350795.1 of Marinilabiliaceae bacterium. Taxonomy (GTDB): domain Bacteria; phylum Bacteroidota; class Bacteroidia; order Bacteroidales; family VadinHA17; genus JAUVKT01. The sequence goes on along the minus strand of JAZBNV010000129.1, from coordinate 15,102 downwards.
GGTCTGCAGGTCAGCCGTGGCATCCCGTATTACAAGACATATCTCCGTTACTGCTTCAGCTTCGCTAATCGGGTTATTCGACCCGTCGAGATAGTAGTTCTCTATATCGGGTGTAATCTCAAGCTTATACCTGTATGAGCCCAGGTACTCGAGCTGTGGCTGTGTTGAATTTACTCCCCATGATCCTCTTACATTCTGCCACCTGTCGCCATCTATGGTAACACCGGTATGAGCATAGAGATCGCCTTCGTAGAGGTAAAGCTCTGCCGAAGAAGCGAGCTGGTCTGTTCTGAAATATATAGTAATGGGCTGCCCTTTAGTAGGTATGCCCGGGTCGGTTTCAAGATGAGCTCCCTGGCCCAGGAGGACTGGAAGAGAAATAATACTCAGGAATAGTACCTGTATGCTTCGTTTCATAATAAGTTTATCTAAGATCTATTACCATTGGTGTAAGGGGCTTGAGGGCCAGCTCCTTATCAAGCACAAGCTCTTTACCCGAGATAATCTCCTTTCCTTCTTTCACGCCCTTAAGCATCTCTGTAAACCTGCCCAGGTCAAGCACGTATTTATCTTTGTTCTTATTAAGAATAACCATCACCTTATCGTTATTATTATACCTGAAGTAGACATATACTCCATCTACAGGTGCATAGTGCATCAGTTGGCCGGAGTGGATCACTTCCCTGTCTTTTCTCCAGTTAAGCAGGGTCCAGAAAAAATTCTGCACCTCTGCCTGGTCTTCCATTAAGCCCGCGCCTGTAAAGCCGTCTATCTTATCACTTTCCCAGCCACCCGGGAAGTCTTTGCGTATATTACCATGGTCGTTGCCCCCGGTATGTGTCATAAGTATCTCAGAGCCGTAAAAGATCTGTGGTACACCCCGCGTGGTAAGGAAGAAGGTAATCCCGTTCCTATAGAGGTCGACATCCATATCGAGCTGCATAAAGAACCTTGCCATATCGTGATTATCAGGGAAGATAACCAGGTTGGAAGGATCGGGATAGAGCAGGTCGTTAGCCAGCATATCATATATTCGTATCAGCCCCGTGGTAAAGCTTTCCTCTTCCTTTAGTCCTTCCGATACTGCGCTCTGAAGAGGAAAGTCCATCATGCTCGGGATCAGACCGTCGTAACCGTCACGATTGTTTTGCCCTGCTTGCCAGTAAGAAACGATCACAGGATTCAGACTCCATTCTTCACCAACTATATTAAAGTGCGGATATTCTTTTAGTACCCTGGCGTTCCACTCTGCCATCATTTCTTTATCTGGATAGGGATAGGTATCCATTCGTATACCTGCCAGTCCGACATATTCGATCCACCAGATGGAGTTCTGTATAAGGTACTCGGCCATCCAGGGGTTACGCTGGTTAAGATCGGGCATAGCTCTTACGAACCAGCCATCTACCATCCCTTTTTTATCAATAGCCGAGGCATAGGGATCCATATTCACCGTACGCCTGTGATTGGTTGAGACAAAGTCGGGGTAGTAGTTTATCCAGTCCTTAAAGGGAGGATCTTCCATCCACCAGTGCTCCGAGCCGCAGTGATTGAAGATCATATCCATAATCATTTTTATACCAAGCTCAGAAGCCTGTTTCGACAGCTCCAGGTAATCTTCGTTGGTACCATACCTGCGATCGACCTTATAGAAATCGGTAGTGGCATAGCCATGGTATGATTGTCGCTCCATATCATTCTCCAGAAGGGGATTAAGCCAGATGGCAGTAAAGCCCATATCTTTGATATAGCCCAGTTTATCCTTTATCCCCTGTATATCACCGCCATGCCTGCCGTAGTTATCGCTGCGGTTCAGTCCTTCCTTCATTCCCTGTACCTCGTCATTCCCGGGATTGCCGTTAGCAAACCTGTCGGGCATAATAAGGTACATAACATCGGAGTTATCGAATCCGTCCCTGTCGGCCGATCCTTTGCCGCGCTTAAGCAACTTATAGTTATAGCTATGCCTAAGCCTGTTGGCAGAGTCGTAAAAGTTGATTGCAAAATCACATGGTTCTGAGTCTGAGATATCGAGATTAAGAAAGAGGTAATTCGGACTATATGCCTTATCAACAGAAATAAGTTTTGCTTTATCCTGATCGATCAGAACTTTCATGTCCGTGATATTATCCCCCTTAACAAGTAACTGCAGGCTGCTGTTTTCCATTCCGCTCCACCAGAAGGGAGGTTCTACCCTGAGGTCCTGCGCAGCTATTAAGGCCGTAAAAAAAAGTGATACCAGGCTAAGAATAATTCTGTTCATAGGAATTTTTTATCTGTTCAATAAGTAAAAGTATGAAAAAAGGGGTGAATCTTTTAATCTGCAGATCCACCCCTTCCTTTCCTCAACCTAAATTCTTAATCCATTCATCGGGACTTTCTTTAGTTCATGGTAACAGTGGCTACCTTAGTCCATGGATCCAGAGTAATTGTATAATTGCCTGCTGTTGAAATTGAAAAGTTTCCACCATCCTGCTCAAGAGCCCCCAGGCTACCACCGAAGTTCACACCCCAGTCGTCGTTAGCCCTGAATTTCCATTCTGCTGCGGTCATATCCAGTGTTACAGTAAATACTCCGCCAACAGGATCCCAGGTCATATTGGTATCATCGGTCCAGCCACCGGGTGTCGCTTCACCTATCAGACCCCAGGTGTTTAAGCTATATGTATAATCGAGAGGATTACTAAGATCCATTGTTACGGCATAGTCGCCGGCAATAGCTACAGGGATATTTTCACCACCACGTTGTAGAGTTCCATCGGCTGCATCACTTCCGTAGTTCGGGTTAGGATCGTCCCAGCTATTGTTTGATCTGAACTTCATCGCGCCTGTTCCGAAAGTATAGGATCCTTTCCATACCTGTAGTTCAGGATCGTAGGTCATTGGAGTGCCGCCACCCCATCCACCGGGTGTTGCATCTCCTATTATACCCCAGTTTGTTGCAAGGGCAGAGAAGGTAAGTGCTGAAGCATCTGCCTGGATAAAGTAATAGCCGGCAGGTGAACTCATATTTGTACCACCGGGATCATCATCCAGGGTGCCGCCACCACCATCGGCATAGTTTGGTCCGTCCCAGTTTGGCTGAGTGGCAAACTTCCAATTGGCAGCATTTGCAAAATACACATACCCTTCAAGGTTGTCAGGAGCAGCCTGACCGCTCTTAACGATCGGGGTATTCCCGGGAGACCAGTTGGTCATTCCTGATCCAGGATAACTTGATTCGACAAAGTCACCAGGCACCCACCAGGTACGTTCCATTGTTTCAAGAGTGGTAAAAGTAACTTCCTGACCATAACCGGTACCGGCACTGTTTGTAGCATAGGCACGAACATAGTACTTAGTATTATCGCTCAGGCCACTAAGCGATGAGCTGAATGTTCCCAGTCCGTCGCCATCGGTAGTTTTACTACCTGAAACAGTAGGCATGCTGCTTGTAGACCAAACAACTCCGCGTGCTGTAACATCGGATCCTTTTGCATCTGTTACCTCTCCACCACCTGTAGCGGTAGTGTAGGAAATCTCCGTGATAGCTGCAGTAGTAACTACCGGTACCTCCGGGAGGGTGGTAAAAGTAATCTCCTTACCATAAATGGTAGCATCATCACTAATAGCATAGGCTTTGGCATAATAGGTAGTTGCATAATTAAGGTTTTTAAGTGTAACCTCGAATGTAGCCTTGGTTATTCCGCCTATACCTGGTTTATAAACAACCTTATTATCATCGATAGTAGGTTCTGTCGCAGTTGAATAACATATACCTCTCTCTGTAAACCCGTCTCCTTCAGCAACAACAAAGCCTATCACGGTTGCCTTGTCTGATGCAATGTCCAGCACTTCTGAGGTAGAGAGTATCGGATCCAGCCTGACATCTTCTATATCCTCGGTACAGGCCACCATAATTGCCAGCAGTACTACAAGGATTCCTGTAAATCTGTATATAATTGATTTTTTCATCTCTTCTCTTTTTTTTAGTTGTTCTGAACGATTGTACAGCTTGCAAGCTCTCCGTCATAATCGGTAACTGTAAGGGTAACCGTGTAGTTTCCTGCAACTGTAATAGGAAGGTTAGCACCATCGTGGACAAGACTCGCCGGTGTTCCTCCCAGGTTCCATGCCCAGCCATCGTTCATTCTGAATTTAATCTCTCCAACCACCAGGTCAAGGGTTATCGACCACGTGCCGCTAGCCTGGTCGTACTCCATCTTCTGGTCGGGAGTGTTCCATTCATTCGGAGTGGCTGAACCGATAAGGCCGATAGCTCTTTGAGTAAACTCATAAGTCATGGCATTTAGGTCTACATCCATCACGTGGTAACCTTCTGCAGGAGGAGTGATTGCTGCTCCGTCTACTGCCAGTAAGCCTGCTGCACCACCATAGTTAACTGAGGCGTCAGGATCTGTGAGTGTAAAGGCCTGGGCCGGATCCATCTTAACGATACCAGAATACACGCCATTGCCAAGCGGAGATTCAACCTTCTGTGTTTTCCCTGAGTTATTAAGGTCGAGCCTTGGAAATCCGTAGATGGTTGTGGCACTTGTGGTTGTCTGGGATATATATTCCAGCGGGTTGCTGCTTGTACCAAGAGCTCCTGATCCAGCATCTACAATAAGAACTGATCTCAGGCGATAATCAAGAGATGTTGTAGCATCTGTTGGGAAGCTCTTTTTAAGAGCTGCATTGGCATCACCAACAGTGATCTTAATTTCTTCTACAAGCACACCTGTCCAGAGTATTGCTATATCTGCAAAGTCATTGCCACTTTCACATACCTCGATAAAATAAGTAGCTGAAGCAGTAAAGCCCGGGTCAACCGGCGTAGCTGTAAAGATCAAGGTATCGCCTGCATTGTCTCTTACCAGGGTCATATCCGGGAAGGATACAAACTCAGGAGCAAGCGGATTGTCTAGCATAACAATCCTGGTACCGTCCTCTTCACATCCTGTAAAAAGGGCTACCATGCCCAGGACTGCTAATAATGTATAAAATATCTTTTTCATCATTCTTGGTTTTAGAGTTTAGTATCCCGGATTGTTTATTCCGTTATAATTAGGATTAGCTGCCACCTCGTCGGCAGGTATCGGGAATAAATTCATATGATTACTGGTAGGTCCGCCTTCATAGGTTCCGCCCTTCCACTGCCATGTATATGTTCCGTCTGTAAACTGACCAAAACGAATCAGGTCGGTTCTTCTTAATCCCTCGTAGTAAAATTCTCTTGCACGCTCGTCGAGCAGAAAAGCATCAGTTACTTCGCCTTCTGTGATATTACCACTGGTGTCACCATAAGCACGCTCTCTTACATCATTGATGTCACTAACTGCCAGATTATTAAATCCCAGCTTATGATTAGCCTCAGCTCTCATCAGAAGCGCATCTGCATACCTGAAAACCGGGAAATCGGTACAGGCATATGCCGGGTTATAGTTAACAGGCTCAGTACCATCTGCATTAAGTGCAGTAAACTTATAAACACCTATTCCAAAATCACCACTTGATGATGCTGCAGGAATATTCAGGCTTCTCTTTTGCTTAAGGTATACCCTTCCGTCAGGACAGGCTGAAAATTCAGGATCGCTGGCAGGTATTGGTGCACCACCGTAAGTTGCCAGTGTATCTATCATTACATCGAGGAAATTTATCCTGGCCCTGTTTCCGTTCCAGTTGGTATTCTCTGTTAGTCCGTGATAATCTTCAGCCCTGATATAAACAGCGTCGCTGCTTGATTCTATAAGGAAGGTTGTTCCAACATAACCCTGTACATTGATTCCATCCTGTTCCCAGGCGAAGATCATCTCGGGATTAGCACTCCGGTCATTATCGGCACTGAAATTCTGCCTGTAATCATCAGCCAGCGAATAGATACCGGCATCTTCTACCTTGGTTGTATAGGTAACTACATCAGCCCACCTTGCAGTTCCGGTATATACCTCTGCATTAAGGTAGAGCCTGGCAAGCAACATCCATGCAGCTGCTTTATCTGCCTGTGGATATGAGAATCCGGGTTCTCCAAGCTTGTTTTCGATATCGAGCAATTCAGATTCGATATAGTTAAAGATATATTCCCTGGTCTGTATCTCGGGGAAGTATTTACCAACACCGTCTTCATCTGTAGTAAAGGGGAACTGACCAAAAAGGTCTATTGCCCAGTAATAAGCCAGGGCTCTCAGGAACCTTGCCTCTGCATTGTACTGCTGAACTTCAGGATCAGAATTATCGTTGGTAAGCTGGATAAAGTCATTAGCATAAGTAATACTAAGGCTTAATCTCTGGAAAAGAGCTGTCAGGAAAGGATTGGTAGGACTCCAGGTCTGGGTGTTCAGATCTGCTATACCAACATCACCCCATGCGCAAATTGCCTCATCGGTAGTGATTTCCTGCAGGTTCCAGAGGGCGCGGGTTGTAGTAAAGAAATTTCCGTCTGATGATGCAATATCATCTCCTCCATTAGCTCCCTGTCCGGGTATCATAAAGCTGGCATAAATTTTTGCCAGTACCTGCTTAGTGTATTCAGGATCGTCACCAAGGTTTCCCGATAAAATCACATCAGGATCCTTAGGTGTAACATCCAGGTCTTTCACGCACGAAGATATTGTAAGTGCTGAAAGAATTATTCCAAGTATAAATATTTTCTTTTTCATGTTTCGCATTCTAATAGGTTAAACTAAGACCAAACATTATTGTACGTGGCCTTGGATAGAAATTGTTGTCTATCCCTCCAGACACTTCAGGATCGAGTCCGCGATAGTTAGTAATAGTAAGAAGGTTCTGAGCAGTTATGCTAAGCCTTGCATCCATAATATCGAAAAGCCTCTCAAAAGTATATCCTGCACTCAGGTTATCGATCTTAAAGAAGGAGGCATTCTCAACGAAGTAATCGCTTGTGAACTGTCTCTTTACAAATTGAGTGTCGTCGAGATAGGTTGGGAAATTCTTATAGTAACCTATCTGGTAGAGCTGGTCGTATGATGAACCGGCAGCAAGCTGGTTATATACATAGTTACCTATGCTGGCCCTGGTCGAAGCCATGGCATCGAAATTCTTGTAGTTAAAGCGGAAGCTTAAACCGATAAGGTAATCAGGATCGGGACTATGATAAATATACTTATCATTATTATCTCCGTTTACAACTCCACCCTCACCTGAAAGGTCTTCGTAAAGTCCTTCGATCGGGTTCCCCTCTGAATCATAAACCTGCTTGTTTACAAAGAACGAATAACGGGGAGCACCCACTGTAGTAATCTGCTTCTGTCCTGTAAAGGCATCACCATAAAGAATTCCGATATATTCAGGATCATCAGTGATTAAAAGCCTGGTAACCTCGTTTACATTATAGGTAAAGTTAACAGCAACGCCCAGGTAAAAATCCTTCTGAGAAATTGGCGCAAAATTAAGAGAAGCTTCAAAACCCCTGTTCTCAAGGCTGCCAACGTTTGTCAGAAGTGTATTTGAGAAGTTTGATCCACTCGGAATATTAACCGTGTTAAGCAGATCGTCTGTTGTTCTCTTATATATATCGAACGAACCCATAATCCTGTTGTTCATCAGGCCAAAGTCGAAACCGGCATTAAGAGTAGTTGTCTCTTCCCACTTGATATCCGGATCGTAGGCACTGGGACGGAGGGTTGGTATATATTCTCCTCCGATATTATAATATGATCCCGGTGATGAAAAAATGTAAGTGGCCATAGCCGGGTAATCGCTACCGATGTCCTGCTGGCCTGTAATACCCCATCCGAGTCTTAATTTAAGATCGTTAATCAGGCCAATGCTTCTTATAAACTCTTCTTCACTGAGTTTCCATGCCAGTGCAACTGATGGAAAGATACCCCACCTGTTTCCTTCTGCAAAACGTGAAGAGCCATCAAAGCGGGTTGTGGCCGTAAGAAGATATTTGTTCTTATAGGAGTAGTTAGCCCTACCGAAGAATGATACAAGGTAGTTCTCTGTAACAAACTGTGAGCTGTCTACCGCCTGGTAGGGATATTCTGAATTATATTCTGCTCCCCGTGAATAGTTTTCACCTTCGCGCTCGAAGTGCTGCCACGAATAACCTGCTGTAGCATCAATGGAATGATCGTAAAGATCCTTATTATAATTAAGGTAGAAATCAAGAAGGTTATTCTTATTCTTTGATGAATAATCTGTAAGTCTTCCAAGTGTCGGACTGGTAAGAACAGATGGTGATGTTACCGGACGATTATTATGTCCTTCACCTGTTGAATAATCCGTTGCCAGGTTCAGGTTGGCTATCAGGTTTGGAACCCAGGGCAAGGCATAGTTCATCTGAACATTACCAATAAATCTTTTAACTTCCGACTTATTATCAACTGCCATAGCCTGTTCAACCGGGTTGGGAGTTCCGAGGTTTGCCCCGAAATTACTCCACTGGAAATACATGTCGCTATTACCATGGCCATCGAATACAGGCTGGGTCGGATCCATATTAACAGCTGATCCTATTGCACCGGTGTCACCAAAATTATTTTTAGTATTCATCGCCTTAATGCTGATATTAGCCTTAAGTGCTCCATCGAGGAAGCTTGGGTCGAGGTTTAACGAAGTAGTTAACCTGCTCATATCAGTGTTCTCAAGGATACCCATCTGGTCGGTATATCCAACTGAGAAACGATAAGGAAGAGTCTCTATTGATCCGCTGAGGCTCAGGTTGTGATCGTGAGAAACAGCTGTACGGAAGATCTCATCCTGCCAGTTGGTATTCTCATTACCAAGTTTAGTAAAGGTATCAGCTCCGTATATATCAACATTGTCAAGAGCAATCTTCCTGATCTGGTCGCCGGAGTAAACATCCATATACTTTATTGCAGATGATACTGATGTTTTGCCATCGTAGGACACGCTGAGTTTTGCTCCAGCCCTACCCTTCTTTGTTTCAATCAGGATTACACCGTTTGATGCTCTTGATCCGTAAATAGCGGTTGAGGATGCATCCTTAAGTACAGTGAAGGTTTCAATATCGTTGGGGTTAACAAAATCGAGGAAGTTTGCACTACCCGATACATTATTATTATCGATAGGCACACCATCAATAATAATCAGAGGATCGTTGGAAGCATTCAGTGATGAACCTCCACGGATACGAATTGAAGAACCACTACCCGGAGCACCATTTGAAGCTGAAATAACAACACCGGCGGTCTTGCCAACCAGTAGATCCTGTGCCGAGGTGATTGAACCACGGTTAAAATCCTTGGAGCTAACTGCCGAAACAGAACCGGTAAGGTCGTCTCGCTTGACGGTACCATAACCGATTGTTACTACTTCTGCAATAGCCATTACATCTGTCTCAAGAGATACACTTAAAGGGCTCTCGTTCAGGATTGTTATCTCCTTCGGAATATAACCTATAAATGAAATTTGTAATACACTACCCACAGAAGCGTTGATCTGGAAATTACCATCGGCATCACTGGATGTTCCGATAGTTGTTCCTTTCAGGAGTATATTGGCTCCCGGAATCGGCAAACCGTCAGTGGCATCAGTAACCTTACCGGTTACCGTAAGCTGTTGTGCAAGAACAACACCACCGATAAGTACGCCAGCAACCAATAACATCAGTCGCTTAATTATCAGTTTGTTCATAGGTATAAATAGTTTAGTGTTAGTATTTTGTGCGAGTATGAAAAAACAAAGCCTTTAGTTAAGCCCTGAACAGGCTTTAAAAAAAATCTGAAATTTGTTTGTTTCTTTAACATTACAATAATCCGAAAATTATTACTGGTGCTAAATTCCATACTTTCTTGTTGTTTTACAAGCAATTAGCAAGCTTTTAATGCAATCGATACCGCAAACGTTTGAAACGTGGAGATACTGGAATACTGTTGTTACATTTTTGTTAATTTTTTTATTATTTTTATAGAGTCTGCTTGTTTAGACCTATTATGAATAAGGGAAATGTTACCATAAAAGATATTGCCAGGGAACTGAAAATTTCCCCGTCAACAGTTTCCAGGGCTCTGAAAGACCATCCGGATATCAGCCCTGAGACCAAGAAAATGGTAAACAGCCTGGCCGAGAAATGGAAATATGTCCCAAACCCTATTGCCCTCAGTCTTAAGGGAGGATCATCCAAAACAATCGGAATAATAGTGCCGCAGATAGTACATTACTTTTTTTCTGCCGTAATAAGTGGTGCCGAAGACTATGCAAATGATGCGGGTTACAGCGTAATGATCTGCCAGAGTAATGAAAAATATGAAAATGAGGTAAAAGGAGTGCAGACACTTCTGAACAGCCATGTTGACGGAATACTGGGATCTGTTTCAAAGCTTACAAGAAATGTAGAGCACTTTATGGAAATAGCAAGGCGGAATATCCCACTGGTGTTTTTCGACAGGATTTGTGAAGAAATGGATACTGACAGAGTAATTGTTGATGATATTGAAGGTGCATATATGGCAGTTAAGCATCTGATACTTGAAGGAAAGAAAAGGATTATACACCTTAGCGGTCCTCCAAACCTGAGAATCGCTAAAGACAGGATTGAAGGTTTTATCAGGGCACTTAATGAATTCCGGATTCCTGTAAACGAAGATAATATTGTTAAGTGCGACCAGATAGAAGAAGCCGACTGGATAATTCCAAGCCTTCTGAACAGGTCGCCCAGGCCTGATGCTTTCTTTAGTGTTAACGATCTTACTGCAGCCCAAACACTTAAAATAGTTAAGGCTCATGGATTAAAAGTACCTGAAGATATTGCTATTGTAGGATTTACTAACGGGCAGATCTCCAGGTTAACCGATCCGGGGCTTAGTACTGTTGATCAGCATGGTTATGAAATGGGGCAGGAAGCAGCCAGGTTATTGCTCGAAAGACTTGGAAACAGGAACAAGCCAACACACACAAGCATAATAAAAACAGAACTAATTGTAAGAGGATCTTCATCCCGACATGCAAATAAATAATCCAAACCTTCTATTATGAAAAAGTATATGCTATCAGCCCTGGTGCTGGTATTTTCAATTAGCTGTGCAACAGCCCAGGAAACAACAATAAGCGAATGGCTAAAAAGCCAGCCGCTTAAGATAAGCAAGCCTGCTTTTATATCAGGGCCTGATATTAACGGTGAAGAATATGAAAACAAAACACTTATCGAAGAGAGCTATATCAACCTCAGGGGTCTCGATCCTGTGGTTTCGAAAACCTGGGAAAAAGCAGGTACCGATAGTGATGGTTATATTAATATCAAGGCTCTGCGAAAAACAGAATTCCAGCTGGTTTACCTGGCTGCCTATATCGAATCTGAGGGGCTGAACGATATTAAAATCGAGGTGGAATCGCCACAAATGTTCGAGGTCTTTCTCGAGGGAGAAAAAATAAGTTCAAACTATACCACCGGTGATGAGGGGAAGAGTGTAAAGCGCAGCGGAAGCCTTGATCTTGACCAGGGAAAGTTCCTTGTGGTTATAAAGTCGCTGCTGGCAGATAATACCGAATCTGACTGGAAGATAAGGGCTAAAATAAGCGAACTGCCGGATAAAGGGATAAGTGTGTCGACCCTTCCTGGCGAAAAAATGAACATTCATCACCTCCTTGAGGGTCCCAAGCTGGGATCTCTTTCGATATCACCCGATGGCAAATATGTGATTGTAAATTACTCTGAGGTCGACACTGAAAACGGTAAAACAAAAAGCTGGTCTGTAATTCGTAAAAGCAGTGATGGCAGCCTGGTGCAAAGCTTTAAAAATGCAGCTCATTCGGGACTGAGGTGGATGCCTGTTGGTAACAGCATCTATTATACCGAAAAAAATGGCGATTACTCCAGCATAATAGTCTGCGATATTGAAAAGGGACAGGAATATGCAATAGCTGAAAATATTAAAGATATGTCGGGATTCAGCTGGGCTGACGACTGCTCCTTTATAATTTATAATGTAAGGGAAAGCGAAAAACAGGGAGGAAAATCATCCCTTAAGTATATGGATGAGCTGGGGAACAGGAGATTTTCTCCCGGGAGCTATAACAGCCTGTATAAGTATGATATAAAAGAGGGTGTATCGACACGCCTTACTTACGGAAAACCAGGCTTTTCGCTACATGATATCAGCCCCGATGGCAAATCAATGGTTTTTAGCAGCTCCAGGCCAAATCCCACGCAGAGGCCTTTCTCCCTGCAAAATGTTTACCTGATGGATCTTGCCTCAGGCGAGCTTAAAACGCTCTGGGAAGACTTCAGATGGGCCGGCTATGCCGAGTACTCACCTGATGGAAAAAAACTGCTGGTTTCTGGCGGACCAGATTGCTTCGGCGAAACCGGCAGGAATATAGGAGACCAGAAAATAGCCAACAACTATGACGGTCAGCTATATATTTATGATATCGCCTCCGGAAAGGTCGACCCAATAACCAGGAACTTTAATCCCGCAGTAGAATCTGCCGTATGGCATCGGGCCGATAAGAGGATATATATCACTGCTTCGGACGAAGTCTATACCCGTCTGTTTGCCTTTGATCCTGCTGAACCTGAGTTTAAGCTGATAGAAACTGTTCCTGATAATATCTCGGGATTTAATATGGCTGCAGATAAACTGCTTGCCGTTTACAGTGGCACCTCCAAGAGCAGGCATAACAGGGCCTGGATTGCAGATCTTGATAAGGGAGAAACGCGCCTGTTTGATAATCCCGAAGCAAACACTTATTCAAGGGTGAAGTTTGGAAAGGATGAGAACTGGAATTTCAGGATGCCCGACGGAAGAGAAATTAAAGGCTATATAATGTACCCGGTTGATTTTGACCCATCCAGGAAGTACCCGCTTATTGTAAACTATTATGGTGGTACCTCTCCGGTTGAGAAGAGTTTCGGCGGACGATATCCAATGGAAATATGGGCAGCCAATGGTTACCTTGTATTTGTTCCGCAACCAAGCGGAGCAACCGGCTTCGGCCAGGAATTCTCGGCCCGCCACCAGAACACATGGGGTATGGATGCTGCGGATGAAATTATTGAAGGAACAAAGCAGTTTCTTGCTGCACATAGTTTTGCAGACCCTGAAAGAGTGGGATGTATTGGTGCCTCATATGGTGGTTTTATGACAATGTTGCTGCAAACAAAAACTGATATTTTTACATGTGCAATTTCACATGCAGGAATCAGCAGCATAAGCTCTTACTGGGGCGAAGGATACTGGGGTTATGTTTATTCGTCAGAGGCCACAGGCGATTCATATCCCTGGAACAGGAAGGATATTTATATAGGACAGAGTCCGCTTTTCAGTGCAGATAAAATTAATACTCCACTGCTTCTCCTCCACGGATCGGTTGATACAAACGTGCCCCTTGGCGAATCATTGCAGCTATGGGTTGCCCTGAAAATACTGGGACGGCCGGTTGAGATGGTGCAGGTTGAGGGCGAAGATCATCATATCCTTACTTACTCAAAAAGAATTGAGTGGCATAATACCATTATGGCCTGGTTTGCAAAATTCCTTAAAGATGATGGCTCCGACTGGAAGGAGTTGTTTCCAAAAAGTGAGCTCTGATATTGGAGAGGTGGGAAAACAACCACCTCCCCACGCTTAAGGCGTGCTAATAATTCTTAGAAACTAACCTCCAGTACCCAGGCCAGGTCTGAAGGTGGATTATTACGATGTTTGGGTGGAATGCTTACTGCAAAGCCCTCACCATCGTTTTTCCATTTAAGCCTGCCCTTAACACCCAGCATCTCCACCCTGCTGCCCGCAGGAAGATTAAAGTTGCTCATGCCTATTGTCTCCGGCATTGATTCTCCCTCTGCGGCAAGATAATATACATACAGGGTATTATCTCCCTTCTTCGAAAGGCACACATTATTGTCCTTATAGGGCTCAAGCGCTCTTGTTCCATAAACAGCATCTCCGTTTACATCCATCCATGCACCCATCTGTGCAAGCAGCTCATAGGCCTCATCATGCCACTGTCCCTCAGGCCCGGGAGCAATATTATATAGCAGGTTACCACCCTTGGCCACAATATCAATAAGCATATGAATGGCCTGCCTGCCACTCATGTATTTTGCATTGGGATTCCAGCTCCATCCTCCTCCTGCTATAATACACGATTCCCAGGGATAAGGAAGTGCTTCCGCGGGCACACGATTTTCGGGAGTAAGATAGTTCTGATTTTTGCCCCTGACCGCACGATCCACAACAATAAGTCCGGGCTGGGCTTTTCGTGCCTTTTCGACCAGCTCGTCCATCTTAATGTCCTGGTTCTGTATCCTGGTAGGCTTTTCAATATTCATATTTGCATATGCCTGCCTTATCTCCTCTTCGCTGCGCTTCTTAACCCAGCCTCCATCCAGCCATAAAATATCAAGCTTACCGTATTCGGTCATAAGTTCCATGATCTGATTGTGAGTAAAATCCACGAATTTATCCCATCTCTCAGGGTAATTATTTACACTGTAGTTAACATTCCTGTCGGGGGTGGCAAAATTTGGCCACCAGTAATATTCGCTGTGCCAGTCGGGCTTGGAAAAATATGCTCCCGCCCACAAGCCTTCGGCACGAAAAGCATCAAATATTTCTTTCGCCACATTAGCCTTTGGATTGGTATGGAAAGGTGTCTTTTCACCTGTTATTTTATAGTCGGTCTGCTTTGTGTCGAACATGCAAAAACCATCGTGGTGCTTGGTGGTAAATACCACATACTTCATGCCTGCACCGGCTGCCGCCCTGGCCCATTTCGCGGGATCAAAATCAACAGGGTTAAAGGTGGACTGGAGATTCTCATAGTCTTTCTTATACCTTGTGTAATTATCATCTTTTCGCCGACACCATCCTTCATCCTCGGCACAAATCGACCACGACTCTACTATTCCCCACTGGCTATAGGGACCCCAGTGCATCAACAGGCCAAATTTGAGATCCTGCCACTGATCAAGTTTTTCAAGCACCAGCGGATCGGTTTCAGGCACATAAGCCGTTATCCCATGCTCAAGCTGAGCGAAGGCGGCCAGGCTAAAACCAGCTATTGTTATACAGATAATTAACTTCTTCATATTCTATTATTTAAAACTTCTTCCAACCAGGAACCAGGAACCAGGAACCAGGAACCAGGAACCAGGAACCAGGAACCAGGAACCAAAAACCAGGAACCCTTTATTCA
>JAZBNV010000128.1:0-6551 GCA_036350795.1 Marinilabiliaceae bacterium | reverse complement strand
TAATCGGCATCAAATATATTTTCAACTAATAAAAAGTAGAGGCAATATGAAATTAAAATACTTTTTCCCATTATTCATCGCGGCAGTTGCCCTGATGGTAAGCTGTGACGATGAATTCTCGGCGACGCTGCTAGATGAAATTCAGGTATCGTCGTCATACGTAGCTATCCCGTTAACGGGTGGGTCTGAATCCATTACCGTAACAGCAAGTGAAGGCTGGACAGTAGAGAGCAGTATAGCATGGCTGACTATCTCTTCAGCCTCTGGCAGCGCCGGTGAATCAACGCTTACGTTTTCAGCTGAATCTGCTTTGGACGGTCGCAAAGGAGAGGTAAAAATTAAGTGTGGAGGCGTAACTCAGAGAATAAACGTCATCCAGGGCCTGGCAACAGTTGCACCTGCCACATGTGCAGAGGTAATTGCCGGACCAGACAGCAAAACCTACCTGGTAACCGGGGTTTGTACGGGAATAACCAACACACTTTACGGTAACTGGTATCTGGAGGATGAAACAGGTGAAATTTATATCTATGGTACTCTTGATTCGAAGGGTGGTACGAAAAACTTTTTAAGCTGGGGACTTGAAGTGGGTGATGAAATTACTGTTCAGGGACCAAAAACTACCTACGGATCAGTGGTGGAACTGGTAGATGTAACAGTTATCAATATCAATAAATCACTTATTAAAGTTGATTCTGTTGAAAACGAAGTACTTCCAATCGGAGGTGGTGAATTTATTGCATACCTTACCTGTAAAGGACAGGGCGTATCGGTAGATATTCCTCAGAATGCCGAATCGTGGTTGTCAATTTCCTCCATCCAATCGGCAGGAACCTCTGTTGTTGTGAAATTCAAAGCTGAAGCCAATATGGGCGGAGACCGAGGAACCACAATCACCTTCCATACCACTGACGGGGCTAAAGACTATACTTCGCAAACAACACTTAGCCAGACAGGATCAATTCTGGATGTTTCTATTGCAGAATTCCTTGCAGCTGAAGTTGGCACTACACAATATCGTTTGGAAGGTGTTATTACCAGTATATCCGATGCTACAACCGGTAAATTGAACATAAAAGATTTCTCAGGTGAAGTTTATGTTTATAAAATTGTTGATTTTGACACATATGGTCTGGAAGTAGGTGACATTATTACAATTGTCGGAACTCGTGCTGCATATAATGGATCTCCACAGGTTAGTGGCGCTGTTCTGGAAAGCTCTATTCCTGTAACAGTGGCTACTATTGCCGAGGTGCTGGCTAAACCCGACGATCCGAATACTTACTTTATGGTAACCGGTGAAATTTTATCGATTGGTTCCGGGGATTACGGTAATCTTACTTTGAAAGACGGTGCCGATGAAATCTACTCGTATGGCTGTTACCCGGGTTGGGGTGCAACAGGCGACGACAGGAAATTCCTGGTAGCTGACCTGGGCCTTAAAGTGGGAGACGAGCTGACGGTTATTGCGCCAAAGGGCTCTTACCAGGGTTCACCCCAGCTTTCAAATAGTATTTATTTCAGCCATGTAAGTTCGAAGTAAGTACTACAAAACTTTTTACCATAAGTATGGTACGCACAGCATAAGTTGTGTGACAGATAATAAAAGGGGCTGCCTCACTTTGAGGCAGCTCTCTTCTTTTTAATGGTAATTTATAGAGTTCATCTGTCTTATCTGACCGGAGAAACTGAGGTATACCTGAACTTAAAGCAGTCAGCTGCCTGCCAGGCTCCAGAATGCAGTTGACAAGGTAAGCGGACTGGATGTATTCTACAAGCTTACATTTGCTTACTATGATGGATCGAACGGAACCCGGACCATGACTTTCCAGTGTATTAAATCAGCCCCGAATCCGGAGTTTACATTTGTTGAATAATACCTGGTTTTTATAAGAGATTTACGGAAGGCGTGATATACTTTTCACACCTTCTTTTTTTACTGTTTTTTATCATATTCTTTTGTCAATTTTTAATTCGGACATAAAGGTCTTAAAATCATTAAGTGTTAATATTTTAGCAGCTTTCCAGGGTGCTGATTGAAGGCTGTAAGTACCAGGTAATCAGTATCATACAGACTGCCGTTAATAACTAGGGCCTATTGTTAATAAGTATAGCTTGTTAACTATATTCACTCTTCTTATTTTAGCAAAACCTGGTAGAGTTACTTATCAAAAATCAAACGTATTAATAATCAATACGATTACAAATATTCGAATGTAAATGGGAGACTTATTTCTTGAAAAATCTGCAGTTGCCTCTGAGAATACTGATCAAAATCAGGAGCTGACATTTGAGAATGAAGAGCAAAATAATGATGTGATGATGGAGGAAGTTATACAGAAGGAGATAACAGAAGTAGAGAAAAAAGTAACAAAAACTTATTCTCATGAGGAGGTAATTGAGGCAAGCAGAAAATATTTTAAGGGAGATAATCTCGCTGCAGTTGTGTGGGCCAACAAATATGCACTGAAAGATTCATTCGGAAACCTCTACGAGAAAAGTCCCGACGATATGCACCGCAGGTTGTCGAAAGAGATTTTCAGAATAGAGCAGAAGTATCCCAACCCGGTTTCAGAAGAAACGATTTACGGGGTCCTTAAAGACTTTAAATATATTATACCACAGGGCGGACCTATGACTGGTATCGGAAATCCTTACCAGATAGCCTCACTTTCAAACTGTTTTGTAATTGGTAATGACGGTAATTCCGACTCCTATGGAGGAATACTTAAAATAGACCAGGAGCAGGTGCAGCTGATGAAACGGCGGGGTGGAGTGGGACACGATCTTTCGCATATAAGGCCCCAGGGATCACCGGTGCTTAACAGTGCACTTACATCAACAGGGGTGGTTCCATTTATGGAACGATACTCAAATTCAACCCGCGAAGTTGCCCAGGATGGCCGAAGAGGAGCCTTAATGCTTTCCATATCGATAAAACATCCGGATTCAGAGCATTTTATCGACGCAAAACTTGTGGCAGGAAAGGTTACCGGAGCCAATGTATCTGTTAAAATAACCGATGAATTTATGCAGGCTGTAAAAGACGGTAGTACTTTTACCCAACAATATCCCATCAATTCGGATAAGCCTGTATATGTAAGAGAGATTGACGCACGTAAACTGTGGCAGAAGATAGTGCATAATGCATGGAAATCAGCAGAGCCAGGGATGCTTTTCTGGGACACAATAATAAGGGAAAGCGTGCCCGATGTTTATGCCGATTTTGGCTACCGCACTGTTTCAACAAATCCCTGTGGAGAAATACCTCTTTGTCCCTACGACAGCTGTCGACTGCTGGCATTAAACCTCTACGCTTATGTAAACAGTCCCTTTACCGAAGAGGCAAAGTTTGATTTTGACCTCTTCAGGGAACATGTGCATCTTGCTCAGAGGATAATGGACGATATTATCGATCTTGAACTGGAAAAAATAGATGCAATTATAGCCAAAATAGATAATGACCCTGAGAGCGAGGAGATAAAGAGTACCGAACGAAATCTCTGGATGAACATCAGGCATAAGTCGGAAGAAGGTCGCCGCACTGGCATTGGCATAACAGCCGAAGGAGATATGCTTGCAGCACTTGGTCTTATTTATGGCAGCGATGATGCAACCGATTTCTCTGTTGAGGTCCACAAAACCCTTGCAATTGAAGCTTACAGATCTTCTTCTTTCCTTGCTAAAGACCGCGGAGCATTCGCTATCTACAGCAGCGAGAAGGAAAAGAATAATCCTTTTATCAAAAGACTCACCGGGGCTGACCCCGTACTGGCCGACCAGATGAAGAAAAATGGCAGAAGGAATATCGCGCTGCTGACTATTGCTCCAACCGGGACAACCAGCCTAATGACCCAGACAACTTCGGGCATTGAGCCTGTGTTTATGCCCGTTTATAAGCGACGCAGAAAGGTTAATCCCAACGATAAGGATGTAAGCGTAAGCTATACCGATGAGGTAGGCGACTCATGGGAAGAGTACAACGTATTTCACCACAAGTTCCTCGACTACCTGAGTATAAAAGGTCATAATGTTGAGGATGTTGTGAAAATGGATGATACAGCAATCGAAAACCTCGTTAAGGAATCACCATACTACAAGGCAACAGCAAATGATGTTGACTGGGTGGCAAAGGTAAGAATGCAGGGAGCAATCCAGAAATGGGTCGACCATTCAATATCGGTTACAATTAATATCCCTAACAACACCCGCGAGGAACTGGTAAGCGAACTTTATCTTACAGCCTGGGAATCAGGATGTAAGGGCGCTACAGTTTACCGCGACGGATCAAGAAGCGGAGTACTGGTCTCTAATAAGAGCGAGAAATCTAACGAAATAAAGAAAAGGCCCAAAGTTCTGGATGCCGATATAATAAGATTTACAAACAACGATGAAAAATGGATTGCCTTTGTTGGCTTGCTCGATGGTAAACCTTATGAGATCTTTACCGGACTGGCTGACGAGGAAATGTACCCTATACCAAAATCAATTGTAAAGGGAACAATTATCAAGACTAAAGACGAAGAAGGAAAGAACAGGTACGATTTCCAGTATACCGACAAATATGGTTATAAAAATACTCTCGGAGGACTGTCTCATATGTTTAAGCCGGAGTTCTGGAACTATGCCAAGCTTATTTCAGGCGTATTGAGGCACGGTATGTCTATTCCTCATGTGGTAAACCTGGTTCAGTCGCTCCGCCTTGATAATGATTTTATCAATTCGTGGAAGTATGGTGTTGAAAGAGCACTTAAGAGGTATATCCCCGACGGAACAAAAGCAAAGGGTAAGTGTACAGAGTGCGGCTCTGAGAACGTTGTGTATCAGGAAGGATGCCTGATATGTACAGATTGTGGCTCTTCTAAATGTGGTTAATATATTTTATGGAAAGCAAAACCCCGGTAGCCGCCTGGCACCGGGGTTTTTTATCAGATTACACCAAGTTCCTTTCCTATTTTCTTAAATGCTGTAATAGCTTTATCAAGGTGCTCCTGCTTGTGTGCGGCAGATAACTGCACCCTGATTCTTGCCTTATCCTTTGGTACTACCGGGTAATAGAAGCCAATAACATAAATTCCTTCAGAAAGTAACCTGGCAGCAAACTCCTGTGATAGTTTGGCATCATAAAGCATAACAGCACATATGGCAGATTGAGTGGGCTTAATATCAAAGCCAATGCTGCTCATTTTATCCATAAAGTAGGCAGTATTTCTATGCAGCCTGTCCTGTAACTCATTTGTTTCTGTCATCATGTCAATCATGCGTATGCCTGCCGCTGCAACCAGTGGTGGTATAGCGTTTGAAAACAGGTAAGGACGCGATCTTTGCCGCAGCATTTCAATTATTTCCTTTTTGCCTGTTGTAAACCCGCCAATGGCACCACCAAAAGCTTTTCCGAGAGTTCCGGTAATTATTTCAATCCTGCCCCTGACATCAAATAATTCGCTTACACCCCTGCCAGTCTTCCCAACAACACCGGCTGAGTGGCATTCATCAACCATAACCATGGCATCATATTTTTCAGCCAGCTCAAGAATCCTTTTCAGCGGAGCAACATTTCCATCCATCGAAAAAACACCATCTGTTACAACCAGCCTGAACCTTTGCTCCTGTGCGGCAGCCAGGCAATGCTCAAGGTCTTCCATGTCTGCGTTTTCATACCTGTATCTTTTTGCCTTGCATAAGCGTACGCCATCAATAATAGATGCATGGTTGAGCGAGTCGGATATAATGGCATCCTCACTTGTAAGCAGGGGCTCAAAAACTCCCCCGTTGGCATCAAAGCAGGCAGCGTAAAGGATAGTATCCTCTGTTCCGAAAAAGGAGGCAATTTTATGTTCAAGTTCCTTATGCAGGTCGGAAGTGCCACAGATAAATCTTACCGACGACATTCCGTATCCGTGAGTGTCGAGCGCAGATTTAGCAGCTTTAATAAGCTCTGGACTGTTCGACAGTCCAAGGTAATTATTGGCACAGAAATTCAGTACATTTGAGCCATCGGCAAGCTGTATCTCAGCCGCCTGTGGCGATCCTATTATTCTTTCGCTTTTAAATAAACCGGCTTCCTTAATATTTACGAGTTCATTCTGCAGGTGCTGTTGAAATGCTTTATACATTTTATATTTTTTTATCCGGCTGCGAAATTACAACATATACATCAAATAAACTTCAATGTTTAATATGAATATTATCAGGGAAAGGTTGATAAAGGTTGAGAACAAAGTTTATAGAGTTTATAAGGTTGATAAAGTTTATAAGCCTGCCAGTCAGGGTTGAAGAAAGTTTAAGTGGTAAAACAATAATGAGGCTGTCTCAAAAGTATAATATACTTGTCATCCCGAGTTAATCGAGGGATCTAATCATCTGATAATCAAAACCCTGATTTCTCGCATTAGCTCGAAATGACAAAGATTGCGCCCTTTGAGACAGCCTCGCTATTTTCAGTATGATAACCTTCTAATCTTACAATCCGTACTTTGCTATTATCTCCTGCTTGCTAAGTCCCAGTATTCCATGCTTCTTACCTACTTTTATAAAGGCATCCAGTGCTT
>JAZBNV010000127.1:0-3794 GCA_036350795.1 Marinilabiliaceae bacterium | reverse complement strand
TTCTAGTTAAATAACCATTCCCGGCCTTCTTCTGATGCGAACATCAGGGCATGATCGTGTTCAGCCCCAGGCACGATAGTCAGAGGCCATCTTTTACCATAGAGGTATATAAGATATTCATTAAACAGTTCGGCTCTCTCCCTCCTCTCCTTTCCCTGTAAAATTGCCTCGCACCTTCTGTCAAGTGATTTACCCTCAGGATCGTTGTCAAGTGCTCCAACAAAATAGGAAACTGACCTTGTGCCATATTGTTCTCTTATTTTAGCTGCACCGCTTCTTTCGAGGTATTTATTAAGATTCTCCAGTCCATACTTATAACTGTTATACTGTGAGTTACAGCATGTGTCGCCTGGAATATAAAACTCTCCCGGTGATCCGGGCAGCGGTCGCTCCGGTGTAAGGTAGGTATATGATGAGGGCGCAGCAATCATATATTTAATCTCAATATCATAAATCTCTTTTACCTGCTTATGTATAAGATTACTTCCCAGGTAACGGTTTACGAACTGACCCCCTGCTGAATTTCCCGCTATTACAATTTGTTCGATATTCGGGAAACTTGCAGAGCCGATAATATTCCATACAATGCTATCCATAACCTCAAAAGAGCTCAGGGATTCTGTTCTGAAATTAGTTTCCGAGTCAGTGAGGGATTCATCACCCTGCTTCCATCCGTTATTTGTCCAGAAAATATGTTGATCCGACAGCAGGTCTCTATTATTGTTAAGATCCTCCTCCATAATAAATCCAGGGGCAATAATAAGGGTCCTGTCTTCGGCACCTGCCAGTTTGGCGGCCTTATGCATATTAGTGAAGTAAGTGAAGGGATTCCGACCGGTACCATGCACTACTATTACCAGCCTGCTGATTGAATTATTTCGCTTATAGAGATCATGGGATGAGAAGTAGTTAAGTTTCAGATGCGTATTATTTACATTAAATGTAAAACTTGTGGACGATACTTCACCCTGTTCGGCCTCTTCTTTCTGTCCCTGATCTTTGCTATTGCCAGTGGGGTTACAGGCAATAAAGAGGCAGGCGAAGATTATGATTAATATTCTTGTTAAAACAGCTTCTTTCATTTCTCAAATAATATAAAGGGGCCGGCATTTAATTCGCTGCCGGCCCCTGTGGTTAAGCAATAATATTCTTACTGTTACTTATTTCACTCAGGACTGAGTGCTTTTATTTCAGCATTTTGTTACCCGAGGCAAGCTATTGAAGGAGTATTGGAGTTTCTTCATTTCCGACACCGCCAAAGGTATAAACCGGCTCACCCACAATCTCCAGCTCGTACGCAGGTATCGGGAGATGATAAAA
Organism: Marinilabiliaceae bacterium; assembly: GCA_036350795.1. Taxonomy (GTDB): domain Bacteria; phylum Bacteroidota; class Bacteroidia; order Bacteroidales; family VadinHA17; genus JAUVKT01. Next base: position 2,474 of record JAZBNV010000127.1, on the reverse strand, counting down.
CTGTCCCGGTTCAAGCTTAAGGTCGTCTGCACTGGTTATTCTTCTGTAAAAGAATCCTCCTGCAAATCCTTCCCATGAGTGTTCAACAAGTCTTTCATAGGTAATTGCTCTCAGCAAATCATCATTACTACTCGTTCCGGACAGGGCAGGTAAGCCTCCACGTGTAACTCTTGTTTCGTTGATAATTGAAGCCGCCACAGATTTATCTCCTCCTGTTCTTATAAGAGCTTCGGCATAGAGTAAATCGTTCTCATGTACGGTATACATTGGTATCGGCCCGTTCGAACCCTGCAGGTTGTAATACTCGTACCTCACATAGGAGTATGTCGACCAGTACCAGTAGCCTCTTTCTGGAGGGAAGGGTATACTTGGTTCGTAATCCCAGTCTATATCGAGTCTTGCATCATCAGGATTAGTTATCTGAGGCAGTGTATTTACACCATCAGGCCATGGGTATGGAATTTCCACATCTGTTTTTGACGGATTCATCTCCTTTATCAGGCGCCATGATGTTCTGGCTGATGTCGGGCGCTGTCCTCTCTGCAGGATTCTTGTCCACCAGTCTTCACCACCGTCTGCCATTACATAAAAGTCAAAGTTTAATCCTTTCTGAGCATGTGTTTTTACCACGTTCCAGTCAACGAGGTTATCCACATCATCTTCATCTCTTGCCTGTAAAGCCTCGAACTGTGCGATAAGAAAGTGAGAAAGCTCGGCCATCTGCGTGGCAGTAAGAGTAACTCCGTTAAAACCGTCGAAGATTACCGTATTATCACTTTCGGCAATAGTGATACAGTTTTCAAGGTCTTCAATTGCAGCATCTATAACCTGATCCCATGGACTGAAGACAACTTCTTCGGTCTCGGGCCTGATTATATAAGCCTTGTCAAAAATAAGTCCCAGGTGGCCAAGGTTCAGGCCCCTGCCCAGGTATCCGCTGGCCATAATCCTGTTGGTAATGTTGTTACCTTCTGAGTCTATAACAGCGCCACCAAGATCATTTTCAACAATCGAGAAAATATTGTTTATTTTCACAATGCCTGCATTTAAATACTGCCAGGGAATTTCGACAATATCGTTAAAATTATATGTTGTCGTATTGGCAAAGGGTTGTTTTGGTACAAGATTCATGTCCTGCGATCCGTAGTTTGTATATGAGGATGACAGGGTTTGCCCGGCGCATGCAAGGGCAAAGGTTGGCCAGCTCCATTCGGTAGCTTTCCAGAAATCATAAGCCGATCCCTCTACATATGCCGGCATCTTATCCGGATCACCCAGGACTTCTGCAAGGCCCACATGATTCAGTGCTTCAACGTCAAGGTCCTCACAACTCCAGAGGAATCCAAACGAAAGTATAATTGCAATTATTATTTTATTTTTCATAGTTTGAACTTTTTGTCATGTTACTATATCCGGACTACCACTAAAAAGTAATTTCAACAGAACCTGTAAAAGACCTTACCAGCGGGTATTCAAAGTAGTCTTCCCTGTTGTTAATGTTTCCTGTTTCTGGGTCGAAGCCTGTATATTTAGACAGCACGAGCAGGTTTTTACCCATAGCAGTGAATCTTACCTTCTTAACGAAGTTGCCTGCTCCCAGTTTATTAAGCATTGATTCGTTCATTATATAAGAAACCGAGGCCTCTCTAAGCTTCAGGAAACTTGCATCAGCAACATAGTAGTCAACACTCTGGTTGGCATTATAGATAGAGGCAAAATAAGATCCGTACTTCCTTTCTCCCTCCGGGAATTCACTCTGGTCGATTATGCCTGCAAGGCCGTGCTGAGTCATTCTTTGAAGACCTGCGTTATAAACATTGCCGCCTATCTGAGCACCCCATAGCATATTAATGCTGAAGGATTTGTAGGAAAAATCAGTATTTAAGCCTAATGAAACATCAGGAGCCGAGTCGCCTATTTTAAATGTATTTATTGGTACACCGGCATCGTCGAGAATTCTATGTACTTTCTCATCGTTTGTATTTTCTGTCCCCGCTACAATAATATAGCCATCCCTGTTAGTTGTAAAGTAGTTTTCAAGCACCTCACCTGCAGGCAGCTGGTTTTCTACCTCCGACAACTTAGTTGCAAATCTCTGTCCATACATGGCGGTGAGATAGTTCCCTTCCTTTATCCACTGGAGTCCGTCAAAATAAGGAGTTGGTTCAAATTCTGTAATAAGCTGCGAGGTATTATCTGCTATAAGGTTGAAGCTAAGGCTCATGTCAGGCCTTTGAATTGCCGTGTAACCCAGTGACAGCTCAAAAGTTTTAGTACTCAGTGTTCCGGCATTGGTTACTATGCTCGAATACCCTGAGGCAGCACTCAGACTCAGCCTTAGAATCTGATCCCTGTTCTCCTGGGTTGAATAGGAAGCAAGGAGGCTAAACTTATTAAGGAAGTCAAGCCTGACACTTAATTCCAGCTCCTGGGTCTTATTTGGTTTAATTGCAGGATTCTTCTTTTGAGTCGGA
>JAZBNV010000126.1:0-2249 GCA_036350795.1 Marinilabiliaceae bacterium | reverse complement strand
GAATTCTTCAAAATGCTCCCTTTCAAGAAATATATTCTTATAGTACTCATCGATAATAATTGTATACTTATCTCCATCAATGCTATAATCAGATTCAAAACCATAAATCTTTTTACCATCGCTTTCGTATACAACATCGAACTTTGATATCTCCGGGTTTTTAATCCTGTAGCCATCAGGAATATAGAAATCTATTACCCTCCAGTACCATCTGTTGAAATCGTTTTGAACATCACTCCTGCGTTCTTCCTTCTGGTACATTTCTACCTGTGGACCAATAGATTCGCCTATCTTAACAAGAATATTATTTCCTGCAAATTCAAGAAACTCTTTGGTGTCAAGGCTGTAAGTAATACAGAAATCAGGAAAATTCTCTTTGTCGTTCACTGTCTCAGTAGAAGCACTAATCTCAGTAAAGTCCTCAGCAGGAAGGTCGACCAGTATAATTTCTTTAAGAAAATCTTCCCTGTTGTTTTCTTCAATCAAATTGTAGTACTCCTTCAGGATCCCACCTCCCAAACCCCTGAAGCAGTCTTCAGTTTTAACAATCGCTGATCCTGAGGAGGGGTTTACGCTAAAGTTAACATAGGTATTATGAGAGTTTTTCTTGTAATCTGTGGGCTCGATATAATCGATGTAGCCAATAGCTGTTTCAATATTTCTGAGTCTTACCGGCTCAATCCTGAGCCCGTATGTTGCCCTGAGGAGACCATCCACATATCCTATCCTGTCATCAAAACTCTCCGGATTGATATATTCATCAAGCCCAGGCAGGTAGATTAGATAATTTTCAAGGCTGTTCCATGACCCAAAATCAGAATCAAAGATTTTTGAATCCCTGGAGCAAGTCAATAGTATCTTATGCTCAACCCCTAAGAGCTTAAGAATATTTACCAGAAGCCTGGTATGCCCGGCAGTACCTGAAACACTGTTCTTAAGAACAAATTCCATATCCATATATTCGGGTATATTATATTCCTGTATACTAATGGAGGACTTAATGGTATTTTCAATTTTACGCAAATCGGTCAATGATACCTGCGAATTGAGCTGCAGTTTATCGATAAATTTCTCAATTGCTTTCTGTTCGCCTTTCTCAAGGCCATACAACGTATTATAGAGCCTGGCAGCCGCATCATCCCAGGTAAGTAGAGGATATTTGCCCCTGTTCTCATTAATTTCCAGTTTATATTCTATTCTGGTCCTTCTAGGCTGATAATAGGCATATTCCTCTTCCACAAGCTTGTTGATCCCTGAAAAGTCAGCCCTGTATATATTCATCTCCTCGGTTGATGAAGACTGTATCGCTGGTGCTCCATTATAGCCCTTCAGCTTATAATGAAGCTCTGCCGGTGAGGTCAACTCAAAGTGGCCTGCCAGTAGCGGGTAGCTATATTGAAAATAATATGTACCAAAGTTCTGTGCCGTCATTTTCTTTCTGTAAAAAACTTCTACCTCAGACCCTGCCTCAACTCCGTCAATGACGAAAATCTGAGAAGAACCATCATCCTCTATATCTGATATTTCCCTTATGTTATCCCTGTTGAATTCTATTACCTTCCCGTCGGGATTAATAGAGCGTGCCTTTATCTCTTCTACATCAAGAGTATTATTAAGTGAGATTTCAATCTTATTGAACTGGTTTATATATTCATCATCCATGATTTTTACCTTCCTGTAATAGGAATAATATTGCTCAAGCTGGCCGTCATCATTGTGCCTGAAATCAATATTAATACCTACGTGCAGGTAAATAACCTTTTCGCTAAGCAGGCTGTCAGGTATTTCATGGAGTACCGGTTTTCCGGTCCAGTCAGGATCTGATTGGGCCATAACAATTATGGTGTTAAACAGGAAAACGGCAACTAGCAATAACAAGTGCTTCTTCATATTAGTTGAGGTTTTTGATCTTTTCAAATACTATTGTTTCTCTGTAGCTATTACCAAGCTTTTCAATCATCTCGTTCCATGCTTGAAAATCTTCGATTTTAAGCAAGCTGAAGTCAATACGAAAATTCTTCCTGAGAACTACTTCTCCAGGCATTTTCATGTAATTAATATCAAAGGCAAATTTATCTCTATCCATCCCTGAATCTTGCGGGATATAGGTGGTTTCATAACCAGGTGGTACTTGTATCCTTATAATGTAAGACTTTGTAAAGCTGAAGTTATTTACAACAGGGATATCAGCCTTTGAACTGTCTACGAACATGCCCTGGAGATCACGATCAACATTTGGGTTTACATAT
>JAZBNV010000125.1:0-3436 GCA_036350795.1 Marinilabiliaceae bacterium | reverse complement strand
TGCCTATATAGCTATGCCTTTGAAATTGAGCAGGAACATCCCATTTTAAATGAGCCCCTAAAGGTTAAGATAAAGATGAAAAATGTGGAGACACCTCCTGAACTCTTTGTCTATCCTACCGGGAAAGATCTTCCCACCGAAATACCGATGTGGCAGGTGCAGACTGAGAGCTCAAAAGATGGTAAAGGATACAGAACCGGTGTGGTGGCACATGGCAGACCATTTATGGAGAGTCCTGATTGCGAATATATTTCGGGCGGACAGTGCATGAAAGAAATAACCGCGGCAGCTATCGCACGCCATGGCAATTTTTTGCACTGGGGCTTTGCAGCCTCCCCGGATTATATGACAAAGGAGGCGAAAAAAGCCTTTGTGAATGCGGTCTATTATATGAGCCGGTTTAAAAACAGCATTCCGATATTGAGGGCAGACAAAAATGCCCTCAGATCGAGATCATCCGTTGACTATACTGTTTATACCTTCAGCAGGCAAAAATATGAGACAGATGCAGAGGGTACAAGGGAGTTTGTAAAATTCAGACTTGAGGAACAACAGCTGGCCAGGGAGAAAAGCAACCGCGGGGAAGAGCTGGATGCATCAGAGAAACGCAATCTCGATTTTAAACCTTACGAGCCTCAAACATGGGAAGAATACATTGAAGAGAAGAGGAATTCAGACCTGGTAAAGAGTTACGGCGGCAGCATTGAAAAGACCATTGCATTCCTGCAGGAAAACAAGCCTTACTATACAGGAGCCGGCAAATTAGACAGGGAGGCATTTGATGCTGATGCAATCAGCTTAGGAATACCAAACAATGATCGCCGTTTACTGGATGCTGCTATATTAATGCTGGAAAAGAGCACAGATACAGAGAAGGCAGAAAGGTTACTGGCCAGGTATACAGTAAAGAGTTTTTCATCAGCCAGTGAATGGAGAAAATGGTTTAACAGGGTAGAAAATTATCTCTTTTTTAGCGAATCAGGCGGCTATAAGTTCTTTGTCGATTCCTATAATAATCCGGAACTATATGCCGAAGAGATTATCGGCCTTGAGAATATGACTGTTCCGACACCTGATGATGATAATCCGGTTACATCTGCGGCTGAAATACTTCCTGCTATTGATGGAAACAGCGCTGTGGTTATAAAAGTGAAGATTAAAGAGGGATTTCATGTTTATTCATCTGCTTTAAAGGATATTCCTTTTACATTTTTTGCCGCTGATATTAAGCTTCCTGAGGGGATGCACCCCTTCGGGGAACTCAGAATGCCACAGGAAAAACCCTATCCTGGTGATCCTGAAATTGCCGTTTACGAGGATGAGATAATTCTTGTGCAAAAAATTGCAGGTGAGAGCGATGAAGAATTTGAATGCACCCTCGAATATCAGTATTGTAATGATGAATATTGCGGACTGCCGGTAAACAAGGTTCTTAAACTTAACAGAAAGAACATATTTGAACTACTGATTCAGTATAAGCAGGCGGTGGATGACACGCTGCGACTGACCTACCGGGATGTTAGGGGTGAAGAGGTAAAAACATTAATTCCGGTTAAAGAGGGGAAAGGCTATTTTGCAGCAGAAACCTGCCATCCATATGGCGTCTGGTACGGTTCACAGAATTTTCGTGCTAATGGATGGTTCTATTCAGATATAGGTAAAGTAAGTGTAACCCTTGATACTGCATCATACGGAGTTGTGGTTGAAGGATCTTCACTGCAGGATGAATATTCTAAACAGTACCGTCCTTTCAGAAATGACCTCAATCTTGAGGCAAGAGGATATATGAATAACTATATTACCCTAAGGAGAGAAGGGCTGGTTAGTGAGGATTCAATTACCTATATGTACAATGAATATAACAGGCTCAATAATCTCCGAGATAAGGAATATATAAAAACCTACCCCGGATCTTTTTATTCACTTTCACTTGCAAGGAATATGTTCCGCTCATCGGTAGCCTTTAAGGAAATTAAAGAGGTATATGATTTGCTTGATCAGGAGATGCAGCAGACAGAAATAGGAATGCAGCTCGAACGTAAAGTCCAGGCGGCAAGAGCTACAATGATAGGTAATACTGCTCCTGAGATTGTACTGAACGACACGGAGGGGAAACTTCATAAACTGTCAGACTACAGAGGATCATATGTGTTTCTGGATTTCTATAAGTGGGGTTGTCCTCCATGTGAGGATCTGATGGAGGAGTTAAAGCCTTTTTATGCAAAGTATAAGGGTAAAGACTTTGTCATTCTTGGTGTTTATCACCGTACAAATAGTGACCTGGAAAAAAGCCGGGAACTGTGGAAAGGACTGCTGGATAAACACAGCCCCATATGGACCAACCTTTTTGATATTGATAATAAAGCATGCGAAGATTATGGTATAGAGGCGTTTCCTTCAAGCCTTCTTATTGATCCTGATGGCAAAATTGTAGCATATGAGATTTCATTAAAGGAAATTGAAAACATAATTAAATAGAAAGGGATTGGTGATGCGTATATCAGTGTTTCTGATTGTTCTGGTGATTGCCTCCTCATTATATGGACAGGAGATTGGTAATCCCAATTCGGGAGTGTTGCCCGATTTTGTACTTACGGACAGCAATGGCAGGGAGTTTTCAAGCCATCAACTGAAAGGTAAGTTTGTCCTGATCGATTTCTGGGCTAGCTGGTGCGGACCCTGTCACGAGAAGTTTCCAGAGTTAAAGATTTTGTATAATGAGCTAAAAGACAAAGGCTTCGAGATAGTAAGCGTTTCCACCGACAGGAAAAAGGAGGCCTGGCTGGCAGATTTGGGAAAGCTCAATCTTCCATGGATTCAGGTTATTGATGAGCAGGGCGATAAAAGTGTGGCGACAAATAATTTTGCAGTGGTAGCCATTCCGACACTCTTTCTTATCGGACCTGATGGAGCCATCATTTTAAAGAACCCAACAGACCAGCAAATTAGAGAAATAGTCAACAATAATAGGGTTAAGTAGGATTAGGTTTTTTAAATTTGGGTAAGATGCCCTCCATTATGGAGGGCATTCTTTTTTTTAAAGCCAGAGGATAAACTGTTGAAATATGATCCTGGAGAACTGCTGAAACATACTCCTGACAGAACTGCTGACAATGCCAGTGACCGAACCGCTGAAGTTATCCCTAAGGTATTTCTGAAGGGACTACCCAAAGAGTCCCCTGAAGCAACCGTTACAGCTACCCTGAACCTCCTGTTTTGGCTACTGCTTCACTAACAAGGGAAATGTACTCCTGAACCGACTTTGACATATAGATAGGTAAGACCATATTCTCTGCTTTTGAGCATTGTAAAAATATTTCCTTAAAAATATTGCAGGTTAGTAAATAATAACTAACTTTGTCCCGGATAATAATGATAAAGTAATAGATAGAATAGAATATCAGAGATTATCGGGATTATATCAGAAATCATAGAT
>JAZBNV010000124.1:0-11064 GCA_036350795.1 Marinilabiliaceae bacterium | reverse complement strand
CCCTGATTTGAAGCACTCTCCAAATTATAGATCTTCCCTTGCAGGGAAGCCTCACTTTTTCTCACTATAAAGTTAAAAGCCTGCCTGTCATGCCTCCATCAGTCCTGTCTGCCGACAGGTAGATAAAACGGCAGTCAGGCTTTAAAAGTTAATTAAGGTGGACAGTGCAATAAAAAAGGAAGTATTACCTTCGTGACAATTATTAGCTTAGATGAATTATTTATCCGCAGAAAACCTGTCGATCTCATTTGGCGACAGGCCCCTGTTCGAAAACCTCTCTTTCGGCCTGGCCAAGGGAGACAAAACAGCCTTAATTGCCAGGAATGGAAGCGGTAAGACTACTCTTCTGAGGATACTTATGGGTAAAACAGACCCCGATAGTGGCGAGTTTACTATACGGGGTGGTATTAAAACAGCTTTTCTTGAGCAGAGCCCTGCTCTGGATGAGTCACTCAGCATAGATGAACTGATACTTAATGTAAATACCCCTGTTATTGAAGTAATAAAAGCATACGAAGCAGCTCTGGATGATCATGCCGGGCAGCAGAGTCCCGATGCAGCCTCAAGACTTGAGAGGGCTACAAACGAAATGGACAGGCTGGATGCGTGGGATTACGAAAGACGCCTTAAGCAACTGCTCGATCTGTTCAGGATAATTGATACGGAAAGGCTGGTGGCAAAGCTCTCAGGCGGCGAGAAGAAAAGGCTTGCTCTTGCACTGGTATTACTTGATACTCCTGACCTGCTTATTCTTGACGAGCCAACAAACCACCTTGATATTGATATGATAGAGTGGCTTGAGTATTATCTTTCGCAGGCCAGGCTTACCCTCCTGATGGTAACTCACGACCGCTACTTCCTGGACCGGGTTTGCAACCATATTATTGAGATGGATAACGGGAAACTATTTCATTACCTGGGTAATTATGAATTGTTTCTTGAAAAAAGAGCAGAGAGGGCACTGCTTCAGAAAACAGAGGCAGGTAAAGCCGAGCAGCTGCTAAAAAAGGAGCTTGAATGGCTTCGCCGTTCGCCCAAAGCCAGGACCGGCAAATCAAAAGCCAGGATAGATGCCGTTGAAGGTATAAAAGAAAGAGCTGCCAGGATTTATGACAGCAGCGAACTCAGGCTGAAAGTTAAAACTCCACGCCTGGGAAGTAAGATTCTTGAACTGGATTCAGTTACCAAAGAATATGGTTCGATTAAGATTATCGACAGGTTCAGCTATAAGTTCTCGAAAGGCGAGCGGCTGGGAATTATTGGCAGAAACGGGACAGGTAAAACCAGCTTTCTGAACCTTTTATATGGCCTTGAGTCGGCCGATTCCGGAACAATTGATACCGGTAAAACAGTTGTGATGGGCTACTACAGGCAGCTGGGATTTGAGTCGGAGAGCGCTGGCATTGAAAATAACAGAAGGGTAATTGATGTGGTAAAGGATATTGCAGAAATAGTATTGATGGAAGACGGAAAAAGCATATCTGCATCACTTTTCCTGGAGCATTTTCTGTTTAGCCCTGATGCTCAGTATAAGCCCGTTTCAAAACTCAGCGGAGGCGAGATGAGGAGGCTTAACCTGCTGACCGTACTGATAAAAAACCCAAACTTTCTTATACTTGATGAACCAACCAACGACCTTGACCTGCTCGCTCTGAATAAGCTTGAAGAGTTTCTGCTTGGCTATAAAGGCTGCCTGCTGATTGTTTCGCACGACAGGTATTTTCTGGATAAGCTCAGCGACCATCTCTTTGTTTTTGAAGGAGACGGGAAGATCACAGACCATTATGGCCCATATGTGGATTATCAAAGGAAAAAAGTAAGCAGGGCCCTGAGTAAAAATGAATCCAGGCCCGTGGCCGGAAAGAAGACTGAATCAAAAAAGGAGGCTGAAGGGAATAAAATTAAAACCAGGTTAAGCTATAAGGAACAACAGGAGTATCTCTTGCTGGAACAGGAAATAGAGGCACTCGAAAAGGAAAAGACAGACCTGGAGAACGAGTTAAGCGAGGGCAAGCTAAATTATGCAGAGCTCGATAAAAAATCAAAAAGGGTGGCCGGGCTTATAGATCTGATTGAAACAAAGACCGATCGCTGGCTCGAATTAAGCCAGTATTCAGATTAAGCTCCTTACTAATAACTATGCTCGTCCAGCTTAACCTTTCCCCAGAACGTACGGTACACGAAAATCGTGTAAGTAAGCACCAGTGGAAATCCTATAGCAGCAATAGTAAGCATAATACCCAGGGATTTTTCGGATGAGGCTGCATTGTAGACAGTGAGATTATTCAGCAGTGCTCCCTTATCCAGAATAATAACCGGGTAGAGTTCTATAGCAACCACTATAAGGAGAAAACTTATGGCAAGTGCTGAGAAAATAAATGACCTGAGGTACAATCCTTTTTTTGCCAGTCTTGGTACATTGGCAATACAAAGAAAAGCAAGTGCAGGTACTACCATTAATACCGGGTTTGAAATAAATTTATCGGTAAGATGTGGATATCTCAGCAGTGATATTACAGTTACTACAAGAAAGAACCCCACGAATACTATAATAGATCTCATCAGTAGCCTGGAGACCTGTTCATATAAAACTCCTTCAGTTTTCATGCTCAGGTAGATAGCCCCGTGTACCATAAATAATGACAGGGAAGTTAGTCCAACCAGCAGGGAATAGGGATTAAGGAACTGTATCCATTTGCCTGTATATACAAACTGTTCGTCCATGCTCATTCCTATAAGCACATTTCCCAGTACAACACCCAGCAGCAAGGCCAGCATGGCACTTGATATGCTGTAACAAAGATCCCAGGTATTCCTCCACCATTTCATATTTTCCTTACTCCTGAACTCAATCGAAACTGCCCTGAATATCAGGAATCCCAGGAAAAGGATAAAGGGTATATACATTGCCGAAAAGAGAGTAGCATAAGCCTCGGGAAAGCCTGCAAAAAGAGCCCCGCCGCCAATAACAAGCCATACTTCGTTACCATCCCAGACAGGTCCTACTGCATTTAGTGCTATACGCCTGCTTTTATCGTCTTTAAAGAAGAGGTGCCATGCTCCTGCACCAAGATCAAAGCCATCCAGGATGGCATAACCTGAAAAAAGAGCACCAACAACCAGAAACCAGAGAGTGGGGTAGTCAATTCCTAAAAATGTTTGCATGGCTTTTAATTATTTCTGTTTTCAAATTGTTCCGCAATATCTCTCAGCCTGAGCCTGTCTTCTGCATCCTCTTCAAGGTAAGGTCCGTTCTGTATCTTTTTATTTGCAAGGTAGAAGAAGAGCAGCAGCAGCAGTAAATAGATAAGCGTAAAGAATATCAATGAGAAAATTACATGGCCTGAATTTACAGCCTCAGAAAGAGCATCCGAGGTTTTCAGGTGTCCGTAAACCACCCATGGCTGTCGTCCCATTTCGGCAGCAAACCAGCCAAGCTGGTTCGATAACTGAGGCAGTATAACTGCGAAGGCAAGTATCCACAGCAGCCATCGCTGTCTGAATATTTTGCCACGCCACCATTGTATTGTTGCATAAGCACTTATGGCAATAAGAAGCAGGCCTATTGCCACCATAAGATGGTAGAACTGGAATACCGGGTTTACTGCAGAGGGTCTTTCATCTTCGGGAAAAGAATTTAATCCGGCGATAGCTTTATTTGCATCCAGGTGTACAAGCAGGCTCAGTCCGCCCGGTATTTTAAGACCCTTTACCTCCTGTTTATCCTTATTTACCCAACCAAAGAGGTACATATCAGCCGGTGCACTTTCATCAAAATGTCCTTCGTAGGCAGCCAGCTTTGCCGGTTGATTCTCAGCAACCCCGTCAGCCGACATATGGCCTGTATAAAGCTGTGCAAGCGATGCAATCGTGGCCACTATAAGTGCAGTCTTTAATGCTTTTTGTGAGAGCTCAACGTATCGATCCTTAAGCAGGTAGTAGGCATGTACACTGATTACCAGGAATGAGCCGGCAAGAAAAGCTCCCAGCCAAACGTGAGTTAACCTTTCAACAGATGAAGGATTAAAAACCATGGCCCAGAAGTCGGTAATCTCTGCCCTTGCATTAAGGCCTTCACCTACAATATGATAACCGGCAGGCGTCTGCTGCCAGCTGTTGGCAACAACTATCCATACTGCCGAAAACATTGAACCAAGAAAGACACCAATGGTAGCAATAAAATGAACTTTTGGCTTAACCCTGTTCCATCCGAACAACAGAACTCCCAGGAAACCGCTTTCAAGAGCAAAAGCAAAAATACCTTCAGCAGCCAGGGCACTTCCGAAAACATCGCCTACATAACGCGAATACCTGGCCCAGTTAGTACCGAATTCAAATTCCATCACTATGCCTGTAGCCACCCCAATACCAAAAATCAGGGCAAATATTCTTGTCCAGAACCTGGTCATCGTCTCATATATCTTATTGCCGGTTCTTATGTATCTCCACTCCATTGTAACCATTACCAGTCCGAGACCTATGGTAAGCGGCGGGTAGATATAATGGAATGCTATCGTAAAGGCAAATTGCAGCCTTGCAAGAATTTCTACATCCATAAACAAAGTTTAAGTAATAATTGGCTACAGTAAAATTATGAACTTTAGTTTAAGATTAAAATTATATGCCTGGTCTTTTAACAGGGCAAATGAAGTTATTGAATTCTTCGAAACCGGGATATGGCTTTTTGTATTTAAATTACTACTTTTAGTAGATTCATACCAGGTTGACTTATAGCGTTTGAAATGAACAGGCTCATAATTAATGTAGCTACATTTTTTATTTTATGCAATATCTCATTGCATGCTGAGATGCAGGAACTGCCTGGCGACACTGCTTCAATAAATCTTATTACCCGCGAAGCATATATTGATGCACGAAGAAACCCCGATCAATCAATTCTGAAGAGTTATAAAGCACTGTCTTCCTCACTGAAGTCAGGTTATGCAAAAGGCAGGGCCGATGCCTTTCTTGCCCTGGGTATGGCTTATTTTGCAAAGTATAATTACGGAGATAGTGCGGCCTACTATAATACAGCTGCTTTAAACCTCTACGACTCGATTGGTGATATTACCGGTAAGGCAAGAGCCTGTTACGGACTGTGTTACGTATACAGTTTAAAGGGAGACCTGGCAGCCTCAGAGAAATACGGGGAGATGAGCCTGGAATACTTTGAGAAGGCCGGCGACAGGCGGGGCATGGTTAATGCTTTAAGTACCATTATATATCTTGCAAGGCAGGCAAAAAACAACGACCGGGCACTTGAGCTTGTTGACAGGTCAATCAACATTTCGGAGGCTTCCTCTGATACTGTGTCGCTGGCAGATGCTCTGAATACAAGGGGTAATATATTTAAGGATATGCTACTGTTTAGCAAGGCAATTGAATCCTATTTTGAAGCACTCAGTCTGTGGGAGATAAAAGGAGATTCTTCAGGAATGGCAATTGCCTACGGATCTGTGGGAGTGATGTATTACTACCAGGAAGATTATGACAGGGCGCTCGAGTACAACTTTAAGAAACTGCCAATATCCGAAACTGATGGTAATCTCTGGGAGCAGAGTAAGACCCTTAATAATATTGCCCAGATATATTCTGCGAGGGGTATGCACGACAGTTCTCTTTTTTACCTTGACCGGAGTCTCCGGATAAATAAGCAGATGAATTACCCATCGGGAGAGGCTGTTGTATGCAATAATATGGCATCGGCCCTTCTTATTAAGGGAGATGCCGACTCTGCCCTTTATTTTAGTAAGCGTGCAGTGTCTATTGCAGAGTCAATAAAGGACGCTTCACTTGCAAATTGTCTTGTTACAAGGGGGCAGGTCCTGGTAAGACTGAAAGAATACGATGGAGCTTTGCAAGCAGCCGAAAGAGCCTATAATATGGCAAAGCAGCAGGATGATCCGCTGGTGCTGTCAAAAGCTGCAGCCCTGATGAGCGATATTTCGTTGCATTTTGGGCGAAGCGATCTTGCTTATTTATACCTGGTTGAATTTCATAAGCTTAAGGATAGCATAACAAATAATGACTATCTCAGGAAAGTGACCAGGCTGGAAATAGAGAGCGAGTATGAACGGATGAAAAAGCAGGATGAGCTTGAGCAGATGGAAGAGCTTTTTATACGCGAAAATAAGATCAAGAAACAGCGAAGTGTATTACAGGGATTTATTATTCTGATAGCAATACTGGGGATCTTCCTTATTATCTATATAAGACATAACAGGCTTCGCCTGAAGTATACCAGGATTGACCTGGAACAGAGGCTCCTGAGGGCACAGATGAATCCACATTTTATTTTTAATTCGCTCTGTGCGGTTCAGGATTTTATTCTTGCCGGCAAGCCTAAAAAGGCAAATGCCTTCCTGGTTAAGATAGCCAGCCTGATGCGTAATATCCTTGAAAACTCAAGAGAGGAATATATCTCACTGGATAAGGAGATTGAAACACTCAGGCTCTACCTTGATGTACAGCAGCTTAGATTTGACGAAGAGTTTGATTATACTTTTAATATTGATGATGCAATAGACCCGGAAAATATCTCGGTACCTCCCATGCTGGCCCAGCCCTGCCTTGAGAATTCTATAGAGCATGGCTTATTACCTAAGAAAACAAAGGGCAGCCTTGAAGTGAGTTACAGCCTGAAAAATGATATATTGATGCTGGAAGTAACTGATAATGGGGTTGGAAGGGAAGAGGCAGCCAGAGGGAATCAAGGCCGGATAAAAAAGAAATCGATCTCAACAAAACTGACTCAAAGCAGGCTTGAGTATTTTCGTAAAACCCTGAAAGAGAAGAATATAAACATTGAAATAATAGACCTGTATAAGGAGGAAAAACCTGCAGGAACAAAGGTTATTATGAGAATGCCCTGCCGAAAGATTTTTGCCTGAAAATTCAATATTATGAAAGTAATAATTGTTGATGATGAAATTTCAATAAGGAACTCAATAAAAAGTATCCTTGAAGCCAGGCATCCCGATATTGAGATAAGTGATTCAGTTGCAAATGTAAGCGATGGCTATAAGGCTGTGCTAAGAAATACACCCGACCTCCTGTTTCTTGATGTTGAGATGCCCGACGGAACCGGTTTTGATCTTATAGAAAAACTGCTGCCAATAAACTTTAAGGTAGTGTTTATAACCGGGCACCAGGAATATGCATTGAGGGCAATAAAAATGAGTGCCCTGGATTTTATCCTGAAACCATTTGGAGAAGAGGATATTGATATCGCGGTATTGAAGGCAAGGGAAGCAATTAACCGGGATGAGGAGTATATTAAATTCAGTACCCTGAAAGAAAACCTCGGGGGGAAAAGGGTGCTGAAAAGAGTGGTGCTGCCTACCTCCGATAATCTTCACCTGGTGTCAGTCTCAGATATCATACGTGCCGAAGCCGACAGTAATTATACCAGTTTTATCATTGCTGATGGCAAAAAAATTCTCGTATCACGAACTATAAAGGAATTCGATAAACTCCTCTCGGGCTCAGGCATGATAAGGGTGCACCAGAGTCACCTGGTGAATATTATATTTGTCGATAAGTATATCAGGAGAGATGGAGGCTGCCTGCAGCTTAAGGATGGTACAAAAATCCCGGTATCGCAGAATCTCAGAAAGAAGGTAATTGACGAAATAAACAGATCTGTTTATTAGCTTTTCGAATACTCAGCAAAATTGTACGAATTCTAATCCGGC
Source organism: Marinilabiliaceae bacterium (assembly GCA_036350795.1). Taxonomy (GTDB): domain Bacteria; phylum Bacteroidota; class Bacteroidia; order Bacteroidales; family VadinHA17; genus JAUVKT01. Next base: position 3,370 of record JAZBNV010000124.1, on the reverse strand, counting down.
TGAGCTGCATCCTCATTCACTGTGGTATTAATTTAAAATCCTTTGTAACTTTTGTAAATAAATGATTATAAGGTGAGTCTTTAAATTGGAATATCAACTTAAAAACTTTATAAGGATGAAACACTCAGCAATTTTAGTACTTTTTGTTGCTGCTTTAATTTTTTCTGCCCCCGGGGCAAATGCACAGGTAAAAATAAACCTTAAGGAGAAAATTAACAGGGAAGCAAACAGAAGGGCAAATAAAAAAACAGATGAAACTATCAACAAAGGATTTAACAAGGTTGAAGAGGGTCTGAAAGGGATCTTAAACAAAGGTGAGGCAGGTGATACCACAGGCGGAGCAGTAACAGGGAATCCCCCGGTAAATGCAGGTCAGAATGTTAATATGCAGACCGGAAACCAGTCACAGGTGCAGGGCCAGGTAAATGCCTCTCCGGCTCTTTCATGGTCAAAATACGATTTTGTGCCGGGCGATAAGATTATTTTTGAAGACAACCTCCTGTACGAGGAAAACGGGGAGTTTCCGTCCAGGTGGGACCTGGTAAGGGGTACTGTTGAGAATGCAGAGTTCGGGGGTGATAATATCATTATGTTCAGGGGAGGATCTCCAGAAATCGTACCCTATCTGAAGAACTCCAATATTGATTATTTACCCGAGGTATTTACGGTTGAATTTGATCTTTATCTGCCTTCAAACTCATTTACAGTTAATTTTTTTGATAAAAAGAATCAGCAAACTCCAAGGGGATCTACATACATGAGCATCTGGCATGATAAAATGGATATGAATCCTGCCAGCAGCATGTTGCCAGATGGAAAGAGCATTGCCAATAAATGGGCTCATATATCCATTGCCTATACAAGTGGCAAGCTAAAAGCCTACATTGATGATACAAGACTGATCAATATTCCCCATCTTGAGTTTGACCCTACCGGTATCTCGTTTCATGTATACCACGCCAGCGACCAGAACAGAAGCTATATTAAAAATATCAGAATAGCCGAAGGCGGCGTAAAATACTACGATCGCTTTCTGCAGGATGGAAAAATAGTATCAAACGGGATTCGCTTTGATGTGGGCAAAGCATCTCTTCGACCTGAATCTATGGGCGTACTGAACGAAATCTACAAAATGCTTTCAGAGCATCCCGAGGTAGCGGTAAGCGTTGAAGGACATACCGACAGCGATGGTGATAACGACCTTAACCAGAAACTATCGGAGGACAGGGCTGAGACTGTTATGAAGCAACTGGTGTCGATGGGTTTATCGAAAGACCGTCTTAGCTTCAGGGGATATGGCGAAAGCAAACCTGTTGCACCCAATGATAATCCGGAAGGCAAAGCCAGTAACAGGAGGGTAGAGTTCGTTAAGAAAACAGGAGGGTCTTCTCAAAATAGCAGCAGCGCAATGCTTGCACCAACCAATGGCAATCATAAACCCAATAGTAAACACCAGTCTGCAGGTAACACAACAAACTACCAGGCTATTACTATCGGCAGCCAGGAATGGATGAAGAGCAACCTGGATGTTGTTACTTTTCGTAACGGCGACCCCATACCCCAGGCCAAGACAGAAGAAGAGTGGCGTGAGGCAGATTGGAAAAATCAACCAGCATGGTGTTATTACAAGCTTGATCCGGACAATGCAGAGAAGTATGGCAGGTTGTATAACTGGTTCGCGATAAACGATGAAAGAGGACTGGCCCCGGAGGGCTGGAAAATACCAGATGATGATGAATGGGATGTCCTGAGAAATTATCTTATTACGGGAGCTGCCGGGAAAGCATTAAAAAGCACAGAAGGCTGGAAGGGAGGTGGTAATGGCATTGATGATTGGGGCTTTAATGGCTTGCCCTCGGGTTACCGCGACTATGATGGAAGTTTCTCTGAAGAAGGCAGTGTGGCTTACTGGTGGAGCTCCACTGACAATGGGTCCAAATGGATCTCGTGTCGATATCTTGATAGTGGTGATAACTCTCTCCATAAACATAATATGCCAAAGAGTGCAGGTCTTTCTGTACGCTGTATAAAATAAAATGACCTGATCAGGCAAAGCGCGCATTATTCAAAGGGATTTTTTAGTGACATTCCCTGGATTTCAGTTTAAGCATATATGTCACTAAATCTTTATATGATATGAAACGAGCATTATATTTTTTAAACATAAATATCACAAAAGAATATGCTTAAAAAATATTATGCGAGAGCGAAGCGGTTCCATTTGTTCTCAAATTTTTAATTAATTTATTGTCAGGTCTTACAAAATTTTAACCGAATGAAAAAACTAATATTCTTTCTTTTCATAAATCTTCTTCTCTTGCCTCTCTGCCAGGCACAGTTCAAGGCTGATCTTGTTAATGTAAAAAAGGGTAATAAAAGCATTTATCATTTGCAGTCTGATGGCACTAAATACAGATATGATTTTGAGGAGAGTGGGATGAAAGGGATTGTTATTGTTAACCCTGAAAAGGGAAAGACGGCTATCCTGATGCCTGATAAGAAATTTGTGCATTATACTGAACTTTCATCGGGGGTCAGCATGGCAAACGATCCATTTCAATCATTTCTGAGCATGCGTCGCAGGTATACCGATAAGATTACAGGAAAAGAGAAAATAAACGGTTTTGATTGCGAGAAGTCAGAGCTCTATGCCGGCGATCAGAAATTATTTACAGCATGGTACTCTGAATCGCTCAACTTTCTGCTTAAGATGATTAATGAAAGGGAAGCTGATACCTATGTTGAGTTGTCTGATATTAAACCGGGGCAAATTGACCAGGAAGTATTTAAAGTCCCGGAAGACTACACAGAGGTTGATCAACGTATGCGTCCCCTGATCGCTGAACCACCTCCTCCCGATTCGTGGAACACTATTGAAACGACCTTGCCACTTAAGGGTGAATTTAAAAGAGGAGACCTGATTTCATTTAAAATAACTGAAGATAAGAATCATAAAATTTCACTCAGGAATCTGACATCTGATCCGGCAAAGATAATCTGGAGAACTATTAGAGATGGCAAGGAACTGCCTGATAATGAACAGGGGCCTATCAAATGGCGGACAAGTCGACTGTTTGCTGAAGAGACCTCTTCCAGGACTTTAGCATGGAAGCCGGGCGATAAAATAATAATTGAGGTAGACGAGGGTAAAATGGAGATAGAATTAACAATAGAAAAATAATAATCCCAAGCCATTAAAAATGAAAAAAACAGCTTTTTTGTTTGTACTCAGTTTTTTAATTCTCCCCCTATCGGCACAGTTCAAAGCTAAAATGGTATTTGACAATATGGGACAGGAAAGGCTATTCACTATCTTCGTTTCTGATGCTGGTTACAGGTACGAATTTAATGAGAACGGACAGGAGGGCAT
>JAZBNV010000123.1:0-4985 GCA_036350795.1 Marinilabiliaceae bacterium | reverse complement strand
CCAGTATTAACTTTGTAAATATTGGTGAAAGAACCAATGTGTCGGGCTCAAGGAAATTTGCACGCCTGATCAAGGAAAAGAACTACGAGGAGGCCATGAGTGTTGCCCGCAACCAGGTCGACAACGGTGCCCAGGTAATAGATATCTGTATGGACGAAGCACTCCTGGATGCTGAAACAGAGATGCGGACCTTTATTAACTATATAATGTCCGATCCGGAGATAGCACGGGTTCCTGTTATGATCGATTCTTCAAAGTGGAGCGTTATAGAAGCAGGCCTTAAATGTACCCCGGGTAAATCAATCGTAAATTCCATAAGCCTCAAGGAAGGAGAAGAATCATTTATAAAACAGGCCGAAAAGATAAAGACCTACGGGGCAGCACTTGTTGTTATGCTTTTCGACGAAAAAGGACAGGCCGATTCTTACGAAAGAAGAATTGAGGTAGCCGAAAGATCATACCGCCTGCTTACAGAATCAGCCGGTGTAAATCCTTCAGATATAATTTTCGATCCCAACGTGCTTGCAATAGCTACCGGTATAGAAGAACATAACGATTATGCTGTCAGTTTTATCAGGGCTGCAAAATGGATAAAGGAAAACCTTCCCCATGCAAAAGTAAGCGGGGGGGTTAGTAACCTTTCATTCTCTTTCAGGGGCAACGACACTGTAAGGGAAGCCATGCATTCCGTATTTCTTTACCATGCCATAGAGGCCGGTATGGATATGGGTATTGTTAACCCGGGCCTGCTGCAGGTATACAGCGAAATCCCTGCCGACCTCCTGAAGCTTACCGAAGATGTTGTGCTTAACAGGCGCAAAGATGCCACCGAAAGGCTTCTTGCCTTTGCTGAAAAATTAAAAGACCCCGAAAAGGTGGCATCCGGCAAAGATCTCTGGCGCGAATTACCTGTTATGGAGCGTATTAATTACTCCATGAAAAAGGGCATCGACCAGTTTATAGAAGAAGATATTGAAGAAGCACGGCAGACCTTCACCAGGGCACTGCATGTTATTGAAGGTCCGCTGATGAACGCTATGAACGAGATCGGCGATCTCTTCGGTTCGGGCAAGATGTTTCTCCCGCAGGTAGTGCGTTCGGCACGTGTAATGAAAAAAGCAGTTGCATGGCTCACTCCCTTTATCGAGAGCGAGAATACCGAAGGCTCAGCAACATCGGCCGGGAAAGTACTGCTTGCAACAGTAAAAGGCGATGTTCATGATATAGGAAAGAATATTGTTGGTGTGGTAATGGCCTGCAATAATTACGAAATAATTGACCTTGGGGTAATGGTTCCGGCTACCCGGATTATCGACAAAGCCCTTGAACTGAAGGTCGATTTTATTGGACTGAGCGGACTAATAACTCCATCACTCGAAGAAATGGTAAATGTAGCTTCCGAAATGGAGCGCAGGGGACTTGATATACCACTGCTTATAGGAGGAGCAACAACATCAGAAATACATACTGCCGTTAAAATTGCACCCGTTTATAAGCTCCCTGTGGTTCATGTTAAGGATGCTTCAAGGTCAACCTCGGTTTTACAAAAATTAATGTCGAGGCAAAAAGATCCTTCCTTTGTAAACGAGTTAAATAATAAATACGGGAAAATCAGGGACGAATTTCTTAACAGTAAACAAAGCCGTGATCTTCTTCCCCTTGAACTTGCACGCAAAAACAAACTTAAAATCAACTGGAGCGCTTACCAGCCTGCTGAGCCCCTGAAACCCGGTGTGCATATCTTCGAAAATTACGACCTTAATGAAATAGTAAAATATATCGACTGGACCTTTTTCTTCTTCGCCTGGAAATTGAACGGCAGGTTTCCGGCCATCTTCGACGACCCGGTAAAGGGTGATGAGGCCAGGAAGTTATATAAGGATGCAAGGCACTGGCTGGATATTATAATCAAAGAAAACATAGTGTCTGCAAAAAGTGTCGTTGGAGTCTTCCCTTCAAACAGCAGTGGAGATGATATAGTACTTTATACCGACAATATATCGAAGAATAGGGCAATGCTACTTAACTTCCTGCGCAACCAGGAACAGAAGGACGATGCTAAACCAAACCTCTGCCTGGCCGATTTCGTAGCACCTCTTGAAAGTGGCCTGGTTGATTATACCGGGGCTTTTGTGGCAAGTGCACATCCCGACGAGCACAAAATGAAGACCTACGCCGGTGATGATTACGCTACCATTATGATACGTATTCTGTCCGACCGCATTGCCGAAGCATTTACCGAGCTGATTCACGAGAAAGTAAGAAAAGAAATCTGGGGCTATGTAAGCGACGAAAAACTGGGGATTGAAGATATGCTGAGATTAAAATATACCGGTATCAGACCCGCTCCGGGTTACCCTGCCTGTCCTGATCATACTGAAAAAGGGAAGTTGTTCGACCTGCTTGATGTTGAGGCTAATATCGGCGTTACCCTTACCGAAAGTTTTGCCATGAGCCCTCCATCATCTGTAAGTGGCTACATCTTTTCACATCCCGAATCAGTATATTTCAACCTCGGTAAGATAGGCAGCGATCAGCTTAAGGACTACGCCTTACGAAAAGGGATGGGAATTGATGAAGCATCCAGGTGGCTTGCCCCTAACCTTTAGCAGGCTACTGTTAGTACGAATTCTTTACTATACGGCTGATATTATCAGAAGCCCCCAGGGTATAGTAATGAATCCCCGGTACATTGTTTGCCAGCAGGTCTTTTGACTGCATCGTTGTCCATTCTATACCAAGCTGCCTGGCATCCTCATTCGTTTTGCATTTACGCAGTTCGTTCACCAGCAGATCAGGCATATCAATATTAAATGTTTGTGGCAGCAGGTTCAGATCATTTATTGCCGCCACCGGTTTAAGTCCGGGTATTATCGGAACATTAATCCCTCTCATCCTGGCCTCATCAACAAAACGATAAAACTTATCATTATCAAAAAACATCTGCGTCACCACGTATTTTGCTCCCGCGTCAACCTTCTCTTTCAAATGCTCAAGATCGGAGTTTGCATTGGCCGCTTCAATATGCTTCTCAGGGTAGCCTGCCACTCCTGTGCAGAAAGATGTAGGGGTGTTATTCTCCACATCATCTATATATATACCCCTGTTCATATTTTCGATCTGCTTTACAAGCTCAGAGGTATAGGTATGACCACCGGGCTCCGGGATAAAAGTCCTGCTTCCTCTCTGCGGATCTCCCCTCAGGGCAAGCACATCATTTATTCCCAGGAAATTCATCTCTATAAGCACATTCTCTGTTTCCTGCCTGGTAAAGCCTCCACAGAGAATATGGGGCACCACAGTTACATTATACTTATATCTTACTGCAGCGGCAAGAGCTATTGTTCCGGGCCTCTTTCTAACTGTTCTTTTCTCCAGCAAACCATCGGCCCGCTCTTTGTACACAACCTCGTTTCTGTGCGATGTAAAATTAATGTAGGCCGGCTCATATTCCATAAGCCGGTCAATTGCATTGTATATACGATCAAGGCTGTGACCCTTTAATGGAGGCAAGAGCTCAAAAGTAAACAGGGGTTTCTTTGCCGAATTTATTAATTCAATTACTGTCATTGACACTTATAATAACAGGCTACAGGTTGAACTCCTTCTTTATCCTTTCAACATAATCCAGTTTCTCCCAGGTAAAAAGTTCTACCTCAATTTCTGTGTCGTCCCAGTAAGTCGAGCTGTACTTCTTAACCATCTTTACAGGTGTGCGACCCATATGGCCGTAAGCAGCTGTTTCCTCATATATTGGAAATCTCAGTTTTAACCTCTGCTCAATCGCTGCCGGCCTTAAATCGAATATGGTGAGTAGCTTCTCAGCTATCTGGCTGTCGCTTAATTTAACATTTGAAGTACCGTAGGTATTAACATAAACATTTATGGGTTCGGCAACACCAATGGCATACGAGAGCTGTACCAGCACTTCGGAGGCAAAACCTGCCGCAACCAGGTTCTTGGCTATATGTCGTGCCGCATAAGCAGCCGAACGGTCAACCTTCGAAGGATCCTTACCCGAAAATGCTCCACCACCATGTGCTCCTTTTCCTCCGTAGGTATCTACTATTATTTTCCTGCCTGTAAGTCCGGTATCACCATGAGGTCCGCCAATAACGAATTTACCCGTGGGATTAACATAAAGCCTGAAGTCGTTTTTAAATAGCTTCTGTACCCTCTCCGGGAGGCTCTTTACTACTCTGGGGATAAGTATCTTTGCAATATCATCCTTTATTTTTGCCAGCATCCTTTCATCGTCACTGTCAAACTCATCGTGCTGGGTAGATACAACAATTGTATGAACCCTTTCAGGCTGATCATCGTCGTTATACTCAATTGTTACCTGCGATTTTGAGTCGGGACGCAGGTAAGTCATCTCCTTTCCTTCACGCCTTATGGCAGCAAGTTCAATAAGGAGTTTGTGCGAAAGCTCAAGCGAAACAGGCATATAATTATCTGTTTCGCTGCAGGCATAACCAAACATCATCCCCTGGTCGCCGGCACCCTGGTCAAGGAGATTCGCACGAACTACACCCCTGTTAATATCGGGCGACTGCTCATGAAGGGCATTTAATACTCCGCACGACTCACCATCAAACCTGTACTCCGACCTGGTATATCCAATCCTGTTAATCACCTCCCGTGCAATATGCTGAATATCAACGTAGGTCGTTGTATTAACCTCACCGGCAACAACAACCTGGCCGGTTGTGACAAGCGTTTCACAGGCCACCTTTGCCTGGGGATCAAAAGCTAATATTTTATCCAGTATTGCATCTGATATCTGATCGGCAACCTTGTCGGGGTGTCCCTCCGATACCGATTCAGAAGTAAATAAATAAGCCATTATTATAGTGTTTTATAATGAAACAAAATAAGGAAGACATGGTTGATTAAAAAAGCTACAGATAGACTGCGTTTTAGCATTTTTTTACCCGTGGTTGCAATCAGCTCAAATCTTTCCACTCTATCCCTGCAAAGGAAAT
>JAZBNV010000122.1:0-2999 GCA_036350795.1 Marinilabiliaceae bacterium | reverse complement strand
GCATCTTGTTTACTCAGCCCGCGGTGCATTCGGACAGTATATCTTTATTATTCCTGATCATGATATGGTAGTTGTTGTAACAGCAGATACAAAAGGTGAGGTATATGAACATCCTGTTGAATTCATCTATTCACATATATTGCCTGCATGTCATTAGAACTTTATTCTCCTTCTTACCTGTTCTGTTTTTCACACTCCACCTTCTACCTCTTTGTAACTTCTGGCCGGGTAATTGTATACACCCCTCACCCTGCCTGCCGAAAGGCTGCTTAGCTAACTCCTGCAAGGAATTAAAATAGGCACTTACCTGGTAAAACTGTAGGATAAGCCTGCACCAAGCAATAAAGATGTTGGGCTTGAATTACCGAAAACGCTTTCCACCCGGAATAATAAGGGCAAACTGATATTATGAGTAAGCTCTATATCATTGCCAATCTGAAACACAAGACCGGGAACAACTCCTGTACCATTATTAAAGAAATGTACTCCTGGACCTGCCTGGATAAAAGCTTTGTTCCGGATGTATTTTTTAATGTGAAGCGACAGGTTTGAGGTCCACTCTGATCCCCACCGATACCCGTTATAGTAACCGTCATTCCAGTAGTACTCCCAGTAGTATAGCCTGTTTGAGCCAGCCTCTCCCACAACAATAAATTTATCCTTAATATTGTATTCAGCATTTGCCTTTATCATAATGCCGAAATTATCCCATTCTTCAAGTGGAGAGTAATCAATTGCCTCTTCAATATTTACTGCCGTGTAACCCGCTCCAACAGAGAATCCAACAGCTTTAAATTGCCCGAAGCCATTTAATGAGCATGCAAGGAAAATAAGTATGTAGAAAACTCTTTTCATATACATCAGTTTTAGTTCAATATTCAATATACGATTTCTTTTCTAAACTGATGCCCTATTGCAAACTCCGGCAATACTGAGCGGAAAATACAGAGGCTAGCTACACCAGGCTTGCCGATAAAGTAATATTTGTGTTTAGAAGCATGGATATCGGGCACTCTGCCTTGGCTCTGTCAGAAAGCTCACGGAATTTATCCTCGCTGATACCTTCAACCTGGCCTTTTAATTCAAGGTGAATATTTGATACCCTGCCGTCTTCAAAGGTAACTCTTGCTTCAGTATCCAGGTTGCCGGGGGTAAAGCCTGCTTCGCCCAGCAAGAAACTTAGCTTCATCGTAAAACAACCAGAATGTGCTGCTGCAATAAGCTCTTCGGGGTTTGTTCCGATTCCGTCTTCAAAACGGGTACTGAATGAATATTGCGAATTATTTAACACAGTGCTTTGAGTACTTAAGGTACCTTTACCATCTTTGCCCGAACCCTGCCAGTTTGCCTTTGCTTTTCTTGTAAATTTCATATCAATTTTTTTAACAGATTATTAGCTATTTAAGACCCATTATTAATAGCAGATTACAATAACAAGTACTATTTTAAAATATGTCCCATATCTAAGATACAAAATATCAGCAAATGTGTTCATTTACTGAAAGGCCAACAGGACTTAATGCATATTATTATGCCGGAAAACTGTCGGATATATGGTATTAAACAGCCATACTCCTTCTGATTGCGGGATGTGGATTATAATCTTCCACAACAAAGTCATCGATAGTAAGCTGGTCAAAAGGCTTATCTGCAATATGCAACTTAGGTAAGGGCCTGGGCTCTCTCGACATTTGCTCAAGGATTGCTGTTACGTGATCGTACTTTTCTTCATTCCCGTCGCCCGGGGCATTCTTATTAATCCACTCCACCACATCCATATATTCCTCTCTTTCAGAAACACTGCTTACCCTCTTCTGCATCTCCCTGAAATTGTCCCTGTGCCAGGCGGTTCGTTTGCCAATGCTTGAATAAAAGTGGGAATCCCCGAAAGTGTGGATAAATGTTTTAGGAACCATGCCCGCTCCCTTGGCAATTACATGAGTAAGGGCAGCATAACTGGCAATATTAAAAGGCACACCCAGAAACTGATCACAACTTCTCTGGTAGAGCTGCAGTTCCATCTCACCTTCTTCGTTGGCTGTAGCCTGGTAGAGCACATGACAGGGGGGCAAGGACATCCTGGGCGTGTCGCCCGGATTCCATGAATCAACAATATGCTTCTTACCTGTTGGCTTTTTTCTGAGACCCTCAATCATTTTCCCAACCTGGTCTATCTCGATAAAGCTGCCCTTATCATGATCATAATACTCCCATCTTCTCCATTGTTTCCCATAAATCGGACCGGCATCCCCCCATCTTTCTGCAAATTCTGCATCCTCCTTTATTCTCTGCCCGTATTCTGCCATTGCCTTGTCCCAGTCAGGTGAGTATTTTACAATACCTTCAGAAAAGATTCCTTCCTTCTGCATCGCAGGAAGATTATCCTGGAAAGCATCTGGCCTCCATATTGGACAGTTGTTGTCTTCAAGATATTTTATATTTGTATCCCCTCTCAGGAACCATATCGTTTCGTGGAACATAGACCTGGTAGCCATCTTCTTGGTGGTTAACAATGGATATCCTTCACTCAGATCGTATTCATTCTGGTATCCGAACAAAGAAATAATTCCTGAACCTTTGCTTCCTCCTTTAAAATTTGAACGCCTGGAAGTGAGGATAGCTTTTGCATGGTCTAAATATTGCTGCGCCATTTTTTTCCTGTTTTGAGATTATTTTGCGACCAAAAATAGCTTTTATTTCTCTTAATAATAAAGGTCTGAAGCCTAAGTTATATCTAAAATTATCAACAGGATTACCAGCTCTCTTTCTGAACCTGACATGGAGAGCAAAGCATATCCAGGCAGTCACCCTTCCAGATTAATCTGAATAAATCCGGGAGATCCTGTCTTAATAACATAAAGGCTGTCTCAAAAGGGCGCAATCTTTGTCATTCCGAGCGAAAGTTAGGAATCCAGGTCTTGATTATCAAACATTTAGATCCCTCGCATTCGCTCGGGATGACAGGAGTATTATACTCGGGATGACAGGAGTATTATACT
>JAZBNV010000121.1:0-17034 GCA_036350795.1 Marinilabiliaceae bacterium | reverse complement strand
TCATACAGCGGGTATGGACAGGCCATGGTTTCCTACAGGGATTTCCTGTATTATACCTTTACAGGACGTAACGACTGGTCATCGACACTCCCTGAGAAAAACAACTCATATTTCTACTCATCCAACAGCCTTGGCCTGATTTTCTCAGAGCTGCTAGATATGCCCTTCCTGGACTATGGTAAGGCAAGGGCTTCATATGCATCTGTAGGTAATGATGCCCCGGCTTATTCGATATATACACTCTCGTATGTAGCTGATGCTTATGGTGGAGCAGGTATACCCTCTCTTCAGTATCCATATGGAGGAGTAGGCAGCTACCTGGAAGGAACAAGTGCGGGTAATATAGATTTGAAGAATGAGCAAACAAATGAAATAGAGCTTGGACTTGAATTGAAAATGCTGAATAACAGGCTTGGCTTTGAAGGAAACATATATAATAAGATCAGTCTTGACCAGATATTGCCAGCCAACACTACTCTTACTACAGGTTATTCATCTGTTCTTATGAACATTGGTAAAATCTCGAACAAGGGTATTGAGCTTTCTCTTTCAGGGACTCCTGTAAAAACAAATAACTTCAGCTGGGATATTAATCTTAACTGGTATAAGAACAGGAGTCTTGTTGAGAAGATTGCAGATGGTGTGCCTTCTATTGATCTTGGAGGTAATACATCTATAGTTGAAGGGGAGCCATATGCTGTCTTCCGTGGATCAAAATATGTACGAGATGAAAATGGTAACAAGATTGTGGATGATGACCCCTCAAGTTCCACCTATGGTTATTATCTTATCGATTGGTCGACCGATAATATCCTGGGCACTAATGAACCTGATTTCTCGGGTGGTGTAAGAAATACCTTTACTTATAAAAATCTCAGCCTCTCCGCATTCTTTGATTTCAGGGTTGGAAGTGTTATCAGCAGTGGAACAGATTATTACCTCTTATATTATGGAATGGCTGTAAGGCAGGAAGATCGTCCTGAGAACAATATTATTGTACATGATGGTGTTATGGGTCATTATGACGCTTCAAACAACCTTGTTTTGTCGGGTCAGCAGAATACTATTGAATCTGAATATCAGAGGGGATGGCAGTGGTACTATGGTTATGTAACAGAGGAATCAATTCAGTCGGGCGATTTCCTTAAGCTTCGCGATGTGAGCCTGTCATACACTTTGCCAAAGAAATATTTTTCAAATATTAACTGGATTGATAATATCAATCTAACTGCACAGGGCCGAAATCTTTTGCGCATTTATGCTGCCGATTTCTCCGGATCTGATCCTGAAGTAAATCAGAACGGAACAGGAAACGCACAGGGTTGGTCAACTTATATGATGCCCGATACAAGATCATATTCTTTCGGGGTGTCTGTAACCTTTAAATAGAGATTCACTAAAAATTACGAAAAATGAAAAATATATATAGTTATTTAATTATGCTGGGTCTGATCGCTTTGATTGTTTCATCGTGCGAGGATTTCCTTAAGGTTAATGAAGATCCTGACAGCCCAACATCGAGTGCTATTAGCGAGGCTACTACCTTACCCGGTTTACAGGGAAGATGGGCTTATAATGGTATATGCAACAGAGGGATAGATGCTCTTTATCAGACTGTTCAGTGGGTAAGGGTAGGCGCTGAGCCTACTGGTTTATGGGGTAATCTTGTAAATGTTGGTAATTCAAGTGGCCCATGGAATATGTATACCGATATACAGAAGCACGCCTTCCTGCTTGCTGATATGGCGGCGGTGAATGGTAATTCTCACTATGAAGGTATAGCACAGATTATCAAGGCGTGGGGCTGGGCGAATTTGACCGATTACTATGGTCCTATTCCCCTGTCTGAAGCATTCAGGTTTCCTGAAATAACTGATCCTGCTTATGAAGACCAGGAAGTAGTTTATGATGAGATCTTCAGGCTCCTCGATGAGGCAATCACAAATCTGTCTGCATCGCTTGATGTACAGATGCGCGTGGTAAGAGACGATGACCTGGTGTTCGGAGGTGATATATCGAAATGGATAAAGCTGGCCTATTCGCTTAAGGCACGTTACAGTTTGAGACTCTGCTATGCACCTGGTTACTCTGTTACTGCCCAGGCTGATGCAGCCCTTGCGGCACTTGCAAATGGGATGACTTCATCAGATGATGATGCTTTATTTGCCCATTATACCGGTACAGGTTATCAGAGTGGATATTATGAGCACGGACCCAACTGGACTGATGTGCAGAGACTGACACCCGGTAAATATCTTGTCGATACAATGAATGTTACTGCCGATCCACGCCGTGCTGTATATTTTGATACCGAGGAGACAGGGATTTACCAGGGGTGGATATCAGGCACATATATAAATGCGGGCGATTATCCGAGTTATATATCGAACAGTTTTATAGGACCCACCTATCCCGAGATTTTTATGAATTATGTGGAATGCAAATTCATAGAGGCTGAGGCTTATGCTCTCAAGAGCAATTTTGTTGATGCTGAGAATGCATGGGAAGAAGCAGTTACAGCCAGTATGGATAAAAATGGTATAGATGCAGGTGAGATAAGTGCTTATCTTACACAGTTTACATTCCCGTCGGCGATTGAGGATGCCCAGGCTTTCCTGATGATGCAGAAATATATTGCCAATTTCTCTACCAATGCAGAGGTTTATTTCGATTTCCTTAGGACAGGGTATCCGCTTATTCCATTCCAGACATATATAAATGGTGCCGTATCAAATGAGACAACACCATGCCGCTGGCCTTATCCTACAACTGAGAAGGAGAGAAATGAGAATTGTCCTGACAATGAATTTAATCCATTATTTACTAAAGTTTGGTGGGACGCTAAATAGTATCATTCAGATACTTTAATATAGAGCTGGTATGGTTTTAAACTAAACCAGCTCTTTTATTATGAGCTATTGGTTCTTATATCTGCCAGTCTGTTTAGAAGCGAAATTTCTCCCGGGGGAGATAAAGATTTATTGTTTTCATTCTTTTATGTCCCGGTAAAATCATTTGTTTATCAAAAGAATGAAAGCTTGGGGGATAGGTGAATTTTATATTTTATCAGGCAATTTTATATTTGAAAGCCATGCAGAAAAAACAGCTTAAATTATTTTATAGAGGTAGGTCTAAATAAAACCAACAATTAGTAATAATATAATCCATTCAATTAATAAATATCTCTATTTTAGATAGTCCTTATTTGTCTTTGATTTATAGTGCCATCTGGAAGTTTCTACTTAAAACAGGTAAAATTGATGATAAAATTCAATAAAAAATACATCTTCTCCATTGCGATGGTTTCTGCGATGGGTGGTTTATTATTTGGCTACGACTGGGTAGTTATTGGCGGTGCAAAACCCTTTTACGAACGCTTTTTTGAAATCACTTCAATGCCTCACCTCCAGGGCTGGGCTATGAGCAGTGCCTTATTAGGGTGCCTGGTTGGAGCAATCTCTTCAGGGTACTTTACCAGCCGCTTCGGACGTAAATTACCGCTAATAGGAGCTGCTGCCCTCTTTACAGTCTCTGCAATCGGAACTGGTGCGGTTAGCCAGTTCACTCCATTTATCCTATACAGGCTTATCGGGGGCCTGGGTATTGGCATGGCTTCGGCAATATCACCAATGTACATAGCTGAGGTGGCACCGGCAAAAATGCGGGGACGTTTGGTTTCATTAAACCAGATGACTATCGTAATTGGAATATTGATGGCACAGCTTATTAATTTTCTTATTGCAGATAAAATAGCACCGGGAGCTACAGATAACGAGATTGCTGCTTCGTGGAACGGGCAGATGGGATGGCGATGGATGTTCTGGGCCGAAGTGGTTCCGGCTATTACCTTCTTTATACTTGCATTCTTTATACCCGAAAGTCCCCGTTTTCTTGTGAAAACCGGTAAGAATAAGGAAGCGAGGAAGATACTTGGTCGTATAGGTGGCGAAAATTATGCACTGCAGGAAGAAGAAAGCATTGCAGAAACCCTGAAGGAATCTGCAGTAAAAGTTAACTGGAAAGAATTGGCTGGAAAGAAGATGAAGTCAGTGATGATAATTGGTCTGGTCCTGGCTGTATTTCAGCAGTGGTGTGGCATTAATGTAATTTTTAATTATGCAGAAGAGATATTTACCTCGGCAGGATATTCTGTAGGTGATATGCTTTTTAATATTGTAATTACAGGTACCGTTAATTTAGTCTTTACACTAATCGCAATGCGTATGGTTGATAGCCTGGGACGCCGCAAACTTATGTTGCTTGGATCTGCATGCCTGGCTGTTATTTATTTCTTGCTGGGAGGCAGTTATTTTCTTGAGATAAAAGGTTTCGCTATTCTGGTTCTGGTATTACTGGCTATTGCAACATATGCGATGACCCTGGCTCCTATTACCTGGGTAGTACTTTCCGAGATTTTTCCAAATCGCCTGCGTGGAATGGCTATGGCTGTTTCAACCACCGCATTGTGGATTGCCTGTTTTGTATTGACCTATACTTTCCCGATACTCAATAAGTTACTGGATGCGAGTGGCACCTTCTGGCTATATGCAGTAATATGCCTTGCCGGATTCCTTTTTATTTTTAAACGTCTCCCCGAAACCAAAGGAAAGTCGCTGGAAGAAATAGAGAAGCAACTGGTTAAGTAAGAAAGTATTTAATCTATGCCTGGAGAATAAACACTGAAAAAAATATCTGAAATGAAAAAACTATTAACAGCGATTTTATTCTTAGTCTTGATAACAAATTGTTTTGCCCAGCAAATAACAGTTTCAGAGAATCCTACAAGATGGACTATTTCATCAGAAAATGCTTCTTACCAGGTTATTTTAACCAGTGATAGCAGCCTCACAACCGGGTTTTACGGACCGGAGTCCGGAGCACGGACTTTTGAGGCTGATGACTGGAATGCAGATTTGAAATTTGGAACAGCAATTCGTGAAATACCATACAGGGGCGGATATGTATTTATGGAGCCTGCACTGGAAGTAATTTTTGCCGATGGGAATCGTGAACTCGAACTGATTTATGACGGATATGAAACCGGTACAATAGATGGTTACCCCTTTATTCGTTTTGATATGAAAGATATTTACTATCCTTTCTCTGTCTCTGAATATATCAGGGTAATACCTGAACTTGATATTATTGAGAAGTGGCTGGTTTTAAAAAACTATGGTAAAAAGAAGATTTTGGTTGAAAGGGCCTATTCAGGATCATTCCGTTTACCTGCCGATAATTATGATCTGATTCAATTTAGCGGAAACTGGGGCAGGGAATTTATTCCCCGCCAGTCGCTGCTTACTCCAGGACTTAAATCCATTTTTAACCGCGATGCCAAAAGTATTCAGCATACTCCGGCATACATGATCCGCCCGCATGGAGAGACAGATGAATTTAACGGAAAGGTATATTTTGGTGCACTGCAATGGTCAGGTAATTTCAAACTCGATTTTGTGGTGGAAAATAATGAAAGATTACAGGTAACCGGAGGTATCAACCACTGGGATTCGCACTGGGTTCTTGATAAAGATGAAGAATTTACCCCTCCCAAAATAATAAGCGGTGTGGTAGCAGATGGCGGAACAAACGGTGCCAGCCAGTTGCTACATCAATACGTGCGGAATCATATCTTACCAAAAGCTCATAATACAAGCCCTAAACCTGTACTTTATAACAGCTGGTATGCTACTCATTTTGATGTGAACGAAGAGGGACAGGTGGCCCTGGCAAAGATTGCCAGGGAAATAGGTGTTGAGCTGTTTGTTATTGATGACGGTTGGTTTGAAGGACGGAACACATCATCAGGTGGTTTGGGTGACTGGTATCCGGATGCAAAAAAATTTCCCAACGGATTGCAGCCCCTGATTGCCAGGGTGAAAGAACTGGGAATGGATTTTGGGGTTTGGGTTGAACCAGAGATGGTAAATGCATCTACAAATCTTTATAAGGAACACCCGGAATGGGTACTTCAGACACTCCACCGCACAACTCACGAGGGACGTAACCAGCTGGTGCTGAACATGGCCCGTGAGGATGTGAAACAATATACGATTGAATGGCTTGATAAATTGCTGTCAGAAAACGATATCAAATTCATTAAGTGGGATATGAATCGCAACTGGTCTGAAACCGGATGGCCTGGTGTGTCACCTGAAAAAGAGCGCGAACTTCGAATCAGGTATATGCGTAATATTTACGATATTCTTGATGTAATACGTCAAAAGCATCCTGATGTACAGTTCGAGTCGTGCTCCAGCGGGGGAGGAAGGGTTGACTTAGGTATTTTAAGATACACGGACCAGACCTGGCCCAGTGATAATACAAATCCTGAAGACAGACTGTTTATACAATATGGTTATTCTCATTTGTACCCTACCAATACAATGGTTAACTGGGTTACCGATTGGGGATACGGCGATCATCAGAAAGATATTCCACTAAGATTCCGCTTTCATTCTGCAATGGCAGCAACTTTAGGTATTGGAGGAAATCTGACAAACTGGAAAGCTGAAGATATAGAGATTGCTAAGGAGATGATCTCACAATATAAGAAGGTCAGGAATACTATCCAGCAGGGTAAGTATTACCGCCTTAAGAATCCGTTTGAAGAGACAGGTTCGGCAGTACAGTTTGTTTCTCAGGACAAGTCAGAGAGTGTGGTTTTTGCCTTCCAGGTTTATGAAACCATAGCCGGTGTTCCTTACAATTCAATAAATAAACGCCTGGTATTGCATGGTCTGGATGAGGCTGCCAGTTATGCTGTGTCCGATGGAGAGGAAGAATTTATTGTTTCCGGCAAGGTCTTAATGTCAGGTGGAATTGCTGTATACCTGAGTGGTAATTATGCCAGTAAGATGCTAACAATAATCAGGCAATAGACTTTAAATAATATAATAGGTTTTATAAATCTAATGAACAAAGTAAAAGCATATAGTCAGGATCTGGTCCTGCCAACATATAAAGCGGGAAAACCCGAAATAAATCCTGTTTTTTTTGAAAAAAGAGTATTCCAGGGCTCATCAGGGAAAGTATATCCTCTTCCCATTATTGATAAAGTAAATAATCAGAAAGAGAATATTACCTACAATTCATTTATTCTTGAAAATGACTTCGTTAAACTGGTTATGTTGCCCGAGATTGGAGGGAAGGTTTTTGAAGCTCAGGACAAGACAAATAAAAACTATAACTATTTCTATCAGCAAAAAGTAATTAAGCCTGCTCTAGTTGGTCTGGCCGGGCCATGGATCAGTGGTGGTGTGGAGTTTAACTGGCCTCAGCACCATCGCCCGGGAACTTATTTACCATGCAATGTTTTTATAGAGGAAGAAGCAGATGGTGCGCAAACAATCTGGATGTCTGAATATGACCCGATGTATCGTTTAAAAGGAATGCATGGAATACGAATCCGCCCCGATAGTGCCCTTGTGGAATTACGCGGCCGTTTGTTTAACCGTACAGCACTTACGCAAACCTTTTTATGGTGGGCCAATATAGCTGTTGAAGTGCATAAAGATTACCAGAGTTTTTTTCCGCCTGATGTGCATTACGTGGCCGATCATGCTGTACGTGCCCAGAGCAGTTACCCGCTGGCTGATAACTATTATTATGGTATTCCCTATCACAGGAGAAAGGGAAAGAACGACCTTCGAAAATATGATAATATCCCGGTTCCTACCAGTTACATGGTTTGCGAAACGAAATATGATTTCTTCGGCGGTTATGATTTTAAAGCTGATGGTGGATTTATTCATGTGGCAAACCGGCATATCGCCCCTGGTAAAAAGCAATGGACCTGGGGGAATGAGGCTTTTGGCCGTGCCTGGGACCGCGAATTAACCGATGAAGGAGGTCCCTATTTCGAACTGATGTGTGGTGTATATACCGATAACCAGCCTGACTTCGCCTATCTGCTTCCATATGAAACAAAAACATTTTCACAGTTCTGGTGGAGTTACAAGAATCTGGGTCCGGTGCAAAATGCCAGTAGAGATTTAGCAATCAGGCTTGAGATTCAGCAAGGCAACAAACTGGATATGGGTGTAGCAGTCAGTCGCAAATTTGAAAACCTTACTATTATCCTGAAAACGGGGAATGATATGAAGGTTTTTGAAAAACAAAGCATTTCTCCTGAAAAACCATGGAAAGAGAATAGTTTAAAAATTGAAGCCGGACAGGTTAATGCAGTATCACTAATTGTGAAAGACGAAAATGGCGCAGAATTGCTTGCATATCACCGCCGGGAAACATCTAAGGAAAGAAACCGTAAGCTCGCCTTTGAACCTAAACAGGCAAATGAAGTTGAAAGCGCAAACGATCTGGAATTAATTGGCGAACACCTAGAATTGTACCGCCACCCAACACGTTATCCTGAAATATACTGGAAGGAAGCAATTGAACGCGATCCACTAAGTTACAAATCATATATTGGATTAGGTCGCATTGAGCTTAAAAACGGCAGATTTGCTGACGCAGAGAAATACTTTCGGGCAGCTATTGATATTATGACCACTTACCATCCAAACCCGGCTTCGGGCGAGGCTCATTACTTTGGTGGTTTAAGCTGCTTATACCAGGGCAAAAAAGAAGAAGCCTATGCCCTGTTCTACAAGTCAAGCTGGAATTTTGAATGGCGCTCAGCAGCTTATTACCAGCTTGCAGCACTTGCCTGTTTAAAAGCTGATTATGAAACTGCTCTTGAGCACCTGGAGTCATCCCTGGATACCAATCGCCAGAACAATAAAGCCCGCATATTAAGAGCAATTGTTTTGAAACACCAGGGTAAAAAAGATGCTGCCTTTAAAACCCTGTCTGAACTGGCAAAAACCGATCCCCTTGACCAGTGGGCTAAATTTGAAATGGCTACTGATTCAGGTAATTTTGATGAGTTTCTCAGATCTTCAAGAAACGACGCTCAAACCATTGTCGATATAGCTTTCGATTATGCAGAAGCCGGATTTTATATGGAGGCCATTAAGCTTGTCGAACTGCATCATAACAATGAAATACCAGGATGCGCAGTACCAAACCCAATGTCAAAATCGATTATGACAGAGTTTATTCTGGCCTGGTTATATGATCGTGTTGGAGATATTAACAGGTCGGCTGAAGTACTGAATAAGTCAAAAACGGCCTCCTACGACTACCTTTTTCCATCGCGTACATACGAACAGCTGGTACTGGAATGGGCATTAGATCTGGATTGTGAAAATACAGTTGCAGCCTTTGGACTTGGTAATTATTTTTATAACCTGAAACGGTATAAAGACGCCATTAATGTCTGGAGCAAAGCAGCCGATGCAAAGTGTAGCTATGCTACCTTATACCGGAACCTGGGTATTGCTTACTGGAACACATTCAATGATGGTGATAAAGCGAGTAAAGCCTTCCTTAAGGCAATTGAACTTGCCCCGGATGATATGCGTATACGTTACGAGTACGACCAGCTTCGGAAAAAACTTAATGATGACCCGCTCGAGAGGCTGGCAAGCCTGGTTGAAATTAAAAATCAAATAATGACTCGTGATGATTTTTCTGTTGAACTGGCTGCGCTGTATAATTTTAGTGGTGATTACAACACTGCACTTGAACTGTTGGAAAACCGAAATTTCCATCCATGGGAAGGTGGTGAAGGAATGGTTTTAAAGCAATTCACACATGCCTGTTTAAAGCTCGGACAAACTGCCCTTCAGGATGGAGATGCCTCTACTGCACTGGAGTATTTTGAAAAATCATTGAATACACCGGATAATCTGGGGGAGAAATATCATCCGCTGCAGGCTGTTGCACATATTAATTACTGGAAAGGAATGGCATTAAGGGCCCTGGGAGATAGCAGTGAAGCCAATAAGCGTTTTATTTCAAGTACAGATGAAGAGGGAGACTTTATTGATATGGCTGTTAGTGCCTATTCCGAGTTGTCGTATTACAAGGCATTATCATTGTACGAACTGGACAGATCAGATGAGGCCAAAATATTATTACAGGATATAAAGAAGTATGGAGAAGGAAAATTGCCGGAAAAAGCAAAGATTGATTATTTTGCTACCTCATTGCCTCTTTTACTGGTATTTGAAGACGATATTCAGAAACGAAATACAATAGATGCAAAATATTTAATTGCTCTTGCTGAGGCTGGATCAGGGGATAATAAAAATGCAATAAAAACCCTGAAAGAGATACTGCAACTGAATTCAATGCATGTTGGAGCTCATGATTTATTGCATAGGCTTTCCATGTAGGCTCCGGTTTTTTTCTTCTTTTCCGGAGAAAAGAAAAGATGAAACAGGAATCTTTGCATATAATAGAGCAGTATTGAAAAAAAGCCTGGAGATTAAGAGGGATAATTAAAATATAAATTACAGGTGAAATCGATATTGATTTTTTTGATAAGTCTTACAATAGTGCTCTCTGTGGGCTGCTCATCGAATTCCATTAATGAGATAAATCTCAGGGGAAACTGGATTGTGAAACTGGACTCAGTGAATGTCGGGATTGATGAAGCCTGGGCAGAAAAAGACCTGGATGGTTTGCAAATCACGCTACCCGGCACACTTGATGATGCCGGTCTGGGTAAAGAAAATACTCTGAAGCCGGCAATGAGTAACAATATTTTGTGGGGCTTAGCACGTAAGCATCAATATATTGGAGCTGCCTGGTACCAGAAAGAGGTCGATATTCCCGATTATTGGGAAGGGAAAAAACTGGAGATTGAACTGGAGAGGGTAATATGGGAATCAATATTATTTATTGATGGAAAACCATTAGGTAGAAATGAGAGTCTGACTACACCTCATCGTTATGATTTAAGTAATGACTTAACTCCGGGAAAGCATACAATTACTGTTCGTATCGATAACTCAAATTTATACCCGCTGATAAATGTTAAAGGGGATAAGTATCCCGACCCGGTAAACCAGGAGCTGGCTCATGCCTATACCAACCATACACAAATAAAGTGGAACGGAATAATCGGGGATATAAAATTAAAGGCTTCAGAAAAGGCTGGTTTTGAAAATCTTCAGGTGTATTCCGATGTTACCAATCAAACAATTAAGGCAACATTCGTAAATAATTTACCGGCAGATAGTGAATTGAGGTACCAGGTTTTATCAACTGCCGGTGATAAGATTGCGGAGGGGATTTTAGAAAATGGAACCGGTCAAATAGTCCTTCCCAAACCGGAAGGAATAGAACCCTGGGATGAATTTCACCCAAATCTTTATGATTTTAAAATTATTGCAGGTAATGAATCTGTTGCAACCCGTTTTGGATACAGTCAGGTTCAGCAAAATAATGGTGTGCTTACACTCAACGGGAAACGAATTTTTCTGCGTGGCAACCTTGAATGTGCTATCTTCCCCTTAACGGGTCACCCGCCAATGGAAAAAGCGGAATGGGCGGCATTGATCACTCAGGCGAAAGCTTATGGTTTAAATCATTTGCGCTTTCACTCCTGGACTCCTCCCAAGGCTGCTTTCGAGGCTGCTGACGAAGCCGGATTTTATTTCCAGGTTGAATTACCTCACTGGAGTTTGCATTTCGGTAAAGAGCAAAAAACAACCCGATTTCTGCTTGAAGAGGCTGATAGAATATTAACTGAATATGGAAATCATCCCTCTTTTCTTTTAATGTCGCTGGGAAACGAATTACAGGGTGATGCTGAATTAATGAATTCAACAGTTGCAGCTTTAAGGGAAAAGGACAAACGACACCTGTACATGACTACTACTTACTCGTTTCAATATCCTCTTGGTACGAATGCCCAGCCCGAAGATGATTTCTTTGTAAGTCAGAGAACAGACAGGGGCTGGGTGCGCGGCCAGGGTATTTTTAATGATATATCTCCCACCTTTGACAAAGATTATGATGAGGCCTGCAAGCATCTGCCGGTTCCATTTATTTCGCATGAAATAGGACAGTATTCAGTTTTTCCCGACATAGGCGAAATTGAAAAATATACCGGCGTTTTAACCCCGCTTAACTTTATTGCGGTACGAAATGAATTGGTTAAAAACGGTCTGGAGTATCTTGCTGACGATTATACCCTTGCATCAGGAAAACTGGCAGCGATGCTTTACAAAGAGGAGATTGAACGGGCTTTAAAAACGGCTACATTTGATGGCTTCCAGTTACTGCAGTTACAGGATTTTCCAGGACAGGGAACAGCGCTGGTAGGTTTATTAAATGCTTTCTGGGAATCAAAAGGTGCAATAAGTGCCGAAGAATTCAGACAGTTTAATTCAGAGCTTGTTCCGCTTATCCGGTACGAAAAAGCAGTTTACGAAAGCGGAGATCTGTTTAAGGCTACTATGGAAGTTGCAAACTTTTACAAAGAGATGAAACAACAATCCCTTATCTGGACAATTACCAACGAGGATGGTGATACCGTTTTGAGAGGTACTGTGGATAATGTTGACTTACAGCTGGGTAACAATAAAAACATAGGTAATATCGAATTTAAAATATTTAATAAAAAGGCTGAAAAACTGATGATCAGCCTTGCCCTGGGTGGAACTGATTATAAAAACAGCTGGCCGGTCTGGGTCTATCCCAAAAAGGTAGATCTGACTTCAGACAGGGTACTGGTAACCACATCGACAGAGAAGGCAAGATTGGCACTGAATAATGGTCAGACAGTATTACTGAATCCTGATTACAGAACCTTAAAAGGTATTATTGGCAGATTTGTTCCTGTATTCTGGAGTCCGGTTCATTTTCCAAATCAGCCAGGCACAATGGGACTGTTATTGGATAAAAACCATCCTGCTTTCAACGATTTTCCCACCAGTGGATATACTGAGTGGCAATGGTGGGATTTAACTATTCACTCCAGGTCATTAATTATAGATTCACTAAATGTAACACCTATTGTGCGGGTAATTGATAATTTTGTAACAAACCATCACCTGGCAAATGTTTTTGAAGCAAAGGTTGGGGAAGGAAAATTGGTCTACTCATCCATAGATCTGGTGAGTAAGCTTGATAAACGGCCGGTTGCACGTCAGCTAAGATCAAGTTTGCTAAAATACATGGAAAGCGAAGAGTTTAATCCATCAGGATCGCTTGAAACAGATCAACTGGATCTTCTTTACCAGAAGAGCGGGGAAACTGTTCGTGACTTCTGATAATTATAATAACTAATATAATGTACGTCAAGTAATTATAAGATGACAGGAAGTTCGATATACGTTTCATTAAGGTTTAATCCAATATGTATTAGCCTGCTTTTCCTTTTGTTACTAAAAACAGTAACTGGACAGGCTCAGCAAAGACCCAATATTCTCTGGATAACCATTGAAGACACTTCTCCTCAGTTTATTGGATGCTATGGAAATCAGAATGCACGAACACCAGTAATTGACAAACTTGCCGAAGGAGGGGTACGCTTTATAAATGCTTTTTCAAGCGGAACTGTATGTTCCCCCTCACGAAGCACCATTATCACAGGTGTAAATACATTTAAAATGGGAACCGGTAATCACCGGAGTTCCTATGCTATTCCAGATTATATAAAAGGATTCCCATATTATATGCAGGAGCAGGGTTATTATGTCAGTAATAACAGTAAAACCGATTATAATGTTGGAAATGCAGATCAATTTACGAGGGAGGCCTGGAGTGAAAGCTCCGATAAGGCCGGGTGGTGGACAAGGAAGCCCGGGCAGCCCTTTTTTGCAGTTTTTAATTTTATGGATTCACACCAGTCCCGCACAATGACCCATCCTTATGATTGGTATATTGAGAATGTTATTGATAAGCTGCCCGGAGAAGACAGGATTGCTGATGATGCATTTGAGATGCCTCCTTTTTATAAAGACAGCCCGGAAATGCGAAAGTATTTTGCCCGTGTTTATAATTCCATAAAACTGACTGATAACAGAATAGGTGAATTATTGGCAAAACTCGATAATGATAATCTGCGCGACAGCACTATTATCTTCTTTTTTGCTGACCATGGCGAGGGAATACCACGTGGGAAGACAAACGGAATTAATCTCGGCTACCGCGTCCCATTTGTTATCTGGTTTCCCGAAATGTATAAACACCTTTCACCATGGGGTACAGGTGGGGTAGTTACTGAGGAGTTAATAGATTTTAATGATCTGGCACCAACTTTAATTCAACTGACTGGTGGTGAAATTCCTGAATATATGAACGGTAGAGTTCTTCTGGGTGAAAATCATTCTGAACCACCTGATTATCTTATTCTTTCTTCAGATCGTGCCGATAATGGTCCGGATATGGTCAGGACTATTACCAATGGGAAATATATCTACTCCAGGAATTATATGCCTTTTATGCCTCTGATGAGATATATTCGATACGTTGAAATCGCTGATATCACGAAGCTGATGCGCAGAGACCTGGCTAATAGCCAACTTAACGATATCCAGAGCACGATCTTTACCGAACGGCCTGCCGAGTTTCTCTTCGATATTGAAAATGATCTTTGGGAGGTAAAAAACCAGTTGAATAATCCCCAATACCAGGAGCTGCTGGCAACAATGCGTAAACATCTGGACCGAGAAGTTCTGAACTCGAGAGATATCCATTTCCTTCCTGAATATGAAATAGGATTGATATCAAAAAGTAGAACGGCCTACGAATACAGGCTTGATAAAACAAAATACCCCCTGGATGAAATTTATGATGTAGCTTCATTGGCAGGAAGGAGGGGAGTGGATATTGCCCGTCAACAAGTTGACTTTCTGCAAAGTAAAAACAGGATTATTCGCTATTGGGCAATAATTGGCCTGCGCTCTCAATCAGACGAAACAATTCAACATTTTAGCAGGGGGATCAATTCTTCCATGTATGATTCATATCTCCCTGTTTCAGTTACAGCGGCAGCTATTTCATACCAGGTTAGTGGAAATACTGAGGCAGAGAATATGCTGAAAGAGTATTGCAGGCATGAAAACCAGGATATTGCACTTATGACGATAAACTACATCTTATATGTTGAAAATAAACAGCCTTTTATAGAAACAATTAAAGCTGTGTACGAACTACCCGGTAGTATTTACAGGGTTAAAGCAGCATGCCTGGATTTTCTGGGAGTTTTAAAACTTGTGGCTAACGACTTTGAACACAGAAACTGAAACAAGGCAGGCCATAAGGTAGTTTCAGAAAAATTATACATAAATTCTTAAATGAATATTATGAAAAATAGTCTAAGCTTTCTTTTAATCGTTTTATCGGGTTTTCTTTTTGTCGGGTGTAACAATACAACGAATGGCGAAAAAGACAGTTTTCAGCAACCAAATATTATACTGATTGTAACTGACGACCAGGGATATGCCGATTTAAGTGCCTATGAACACGTTTCAGCAAATTGCCATACACCGAATATGGACCGTCTTGCACGGAGTGGTGTAATATTTGATAATTGTTATGTCTCCGGGCCTGTTTGTAGTCCTTCAAGGGCCGGACTTTATACCGGTAAATACCAGGAGCGCTGGGATAGAAATATGGGATGGGGACCAGGCCTGCCTCTGAACGTACCTACTTTAGCAGAGATACTTCGTGAGAATGGATATTCAACAGGTCGTGTTGGGAAAAGTGATTACGGAACAAATTATCATAATCCAGGTGCAAGGGAATTTCCTTCTCATCATGGCTACGATGATTTTATCGGTTTTAGCGCCCATGCACACGACTATTTTCTTCTGGATAAAGATATTGAATTGGCAACGCCGGATCCATATGGCGATAGTGAATCGCTGGGGAGATTATACAGGGATACCACCAAAGTCGGATTTGATGATAGTTATACAACAGATTTATTTACGGATGAAGCAATAGATTTTGTAAAAAGACACAAAAATGGACCATTTTTTCTAGATCTGGCCTATAATGCGGTTCATGAACTTATTCATGAAGTACCCGATAAATACCTTGAAAAATGGGATGCCCCCAAAATACCTAACTATAAACCTTCAGACGGGAAATATGCAGACTATTACTGGAAATATACACAGGTTGGGAAAATTTCAGACGAAGAAAAGAGAAAACTCTACCTGGCTAACCTGAACTGCCTGGATGACAATATAGGTCGTCTGTTGGATTCTCTCGAAAATCTGGACCTGCTTGAAAATACAATGATATTATTGATATCCGATAATGGAGGAGAGCCTCTTACCGGGGCCAATAACCTGCCTTTATCTGGTTCTAAATATACCATGCACGAAGGTGGTATCCGTGTACCATTTATTGTATCATGGCCTTCTAAACTGCCAGAGGGGATATTATACAGTCATCGTGTTTCAGGTATGGACATTGTCCCGACCTGTCTTGAGGCAGCCGGAATTATACCGGATCAATCAACCAGTTTTGATGGAAGCAGTATAATAGATCCGCTTAAAGAGAATCTCCCATCAGAAAAGGCTGAAAACCCATTGTACTTTAAGTTCGGAAATCAGTGGGCCATAATTGATAAAGGATGGAAACTGGTTTATGCAGAGGACTATAATCCTGAAAATCGTCCTATAACTTCACAAATAAGGTTAGGGGCAAATAGCGGGAAAGTGGCCCTGTATAATTTAAACAATGATATAGGAGAAAGAAATAACCTTATTGAGGATGAGCCTGAAATGGCAAATGAGCTTCAGCAGAAATTTGATTTATGGTTGAAGGAGATGAAGAATAATCATGATAAATACAAGTTCTGGAACTCAGAAAAAAACAATTAACAGGCTGATACCTCTAAAAATAATATTGACTTTCAGATACATATAATGAAATCAAAAGTATCTTTCTTTTTCACATTGTTTTTAATACTGGTGGTATACTTCTATATAGGAAACATGACAAAGGAAAGGCCGAATATATTATTTATTCTTGCAGATGACCCGGGATAGAACGATTTGAGCTGCATGGGCAGCTTTTTGAATACCTTGAGTATGTATGCAAATCGACAATTAAAATAACTTAGATGACATCAAAAGAGAGAATCCAAAAAACCTTAAATCATATTGAGCCCGATAAGGTGGCTGTAGATTTTGGAGCAACGGGTCAAACTGGTATTCATATAGC
>JAZBNV010000120.1:0-7184 GCA_036350795.1 Marinilabiliaceae bacterium | reverse complement strand
TCTCCTTTATTGGGTGTTAATGTGCCATTAAGAACATTTATAAGGGTCGATTTTCCAACGCCCGAACCGCCCATAACGGCAACAAGAGTCCCCGACTTTGCATTCATATTGAATTTCTGGATGCCGTTATAAGTATTCTTAAACCAGTAAGTAACATCCTTTGCTGCAACTGTAATATTTGATCCGGGCTCAACGGTAGAGAATCTTCCTGAGACATCAGTATAAAATATGGTTTTCATGCTCTGGCTCCGCACCGATGAACCATGTTCGAAAGCATAGGTACGTCCGCTCACAATATTCTGGCTGTTAAGATAAATATCAGCATAACCATAATATCTGAGCACATAGGTTCTTGTACTTTCTATACGCAGGAAGAACAGTTCTCCTGAGATATGTGGTTCAAATTTATGCTTGATCAGGTCATAGTGGCAACGTTCTTTATTGTTGACAACCAGTACCTTGTCCTTGTCTGGTATATCATGAACAGTGCCGACTATAAAACTGAAGATGTTTCTGAATTCTGCCTTTGGTATCCTGAATGTATTGGAAACTCTTTTAAGGAATTCTGTTTCCTTCTCCGATACCAGCTCTCCAAGTGATATAAATTCAATTAGCTGAATTATTACATAAATCTTCTGGTTTTGCTGTAGTTCTTCATTTATCTTTTCGCAAATTGAGATAATCTTTCTTTCTGTAAGTGTCCTTCTTTTCCTTTTCTTTTCAGGGTTCTGGTAATAATCGTCTTTATGGAACTGCAGCAGGTACTCTTCAAAGATTATCATATATTTTTCTGCCAGCTTCCTGTTTAGCTGCTGGGTAAGAAAAGATCTCACCACTTCTTTTTCTCTCTCAGAGATCTTGTTATTCTCATCAATATCAATAATAAGAGCAAAAAGCTGCATCAGGGCATCCAGGATAACATCACTCATAGTTTGATGGTTTAATGTTGTAGATGGTGGTCATGGAAACAATTAAGTTTCAGGTTAGGTAACACAAATTACGAAATCAGATGCTGGATTCAAAAAATAATATAAGCACACCCAATATTTCCCCTCCTTTTAGTAAAGGAGCCTGCCTGCCGGTTTATCTACCTGTCGGCAGACAGGCCTGCCAGAGGCATGGCGAGGCAGGGGGTGTCGAACCTGCAAGGTTAGACGGGGTGGTTAGGAGTGCAGGGATTACTCCTTCGCTCTTTGCCCGCCATAGCCTTTGGCGAAGGCGGGACGCTCAGTCGTGATCCCTTGTCCCATTCATTTCATTCAGGTTCTCAGGGATTACTCCTTCGCTCTTTACCCGCCATAGCCTTTGGCGAAGGCGGGACGCTCAGTCGTGATCCCTTAAGGGGGAGCTTCAGAGCATTTGAAGAAAACGCACCGGAGGTGCTTATTTTCTGTGGTACAGGCTCTTACGTGAGTAAACTCCCGACGAGCCTATGCCACAGAAAATACAAAACCCACACTCTCGTGCGGGTTTTGTCTTCAAATGCTCTGGCGGAGAAAGAGGGATTCGAACCCCCGGTACCTTGCGGTACAACGGTTTTCAAGACCGCCGCATTCGACCACTCTGCCATTTCTCCGCCGCAAAGATAGTAAAATTTTTATTTCACAAAATAGAAGTGTCGGTTGAAGCATAATCTCAGTTTTTAAATCTTTTTAATGCCCGGGGCCAGATATAAAAAAAATGCTCTGTTCGTGGAAAAATGGGGCTGAAAGTTTGTTTGTGATGGAAAAAAAAATATATTTGTATTCAAATAAGTTAATTTTTAACTAACCATAAAACTATTTACCATGACAAAAAAGGAATTAGTAAGTGCAATTGCTGAGAATGCAGGATTATCTATGAAAGATGCTAACGAAGCTCTTAACTCATTTGTTGATGCTTTTGGTGTTGCAATGAAAAAAGGGGAAAGAATTCAACTTCCGGGTATGGGTACATTTAAAGTAGACACCAGAAGTGCAAGAGTTGTTCGCAATCCTCAAACAGGTGCGAAACTGAATGTTCCAGCTAAGAAGGTTGTTAAATTTAAGGCAGCTCCTGGACTCAGCAGTAAGCTTTAAGACTTTTTGTAAACGATTGCTTAGAGGGGGTGGATTGCACCCCCTTTTTTATTAATACCATGGTAACTAAAGAATTAATAGACTATCTCTCAGGATTTGTATCTGAAAAGCGCTTCGATCTGTTCAAAAAGATTGTCGAAAAACGTACTCGCTACCTCACCGTAGTGCTCGAAGATATTTACCAGCCTCACAATGCAAGCGCAGTTTTGAGAACATGCGACTGTTTCGGAATCCAGGATGTGCATATAATTGAAAACTCAAACAAATACGACGTAAACCCTGATGTGGCACTGGGTTCGGATAAATGGTTAAGCATGCATAAATATAACAGTGCTGAGGAGAATACCCTGGATACCTTTAAATACCTGCGCAAAAAGGGCTACAGGATAGTAGCTACTAGTCCACATACCAATGATGTAGGCCTGGATCAATTCAGCCTTGAAAAAGGTAAGGCAGCATTTGTTTTTGGAACCGAACTGAAGGGATTGAGCAGGCTTGCAATAAATAATGCTGACGAATACCTGCGGATACCAATGTATGGATTTACAGAGAGTTTTAATATCTCGGTATCAGCTGCAATAATATTACACCATCTTAGCTCCAGGCTGCATTTATCCGGCATAAACTGGTCGCTCTCACAGGATGAGAAGGATATTCTGGTACTGGATTGGTTAAGAAAGACAATAAAAAGTGCCGATAAGATCGAGAAACAATTTTTTAAACTAAAGGGCTCGTAGTATTGTTTAATTATTTTTTTCTATTTTTGATCTTGAACCTGAACTATCTAACGACCTCTGTTGTATGAATTGTATTATTATAGATGACGACAGGCTCTCCTGTAAGGTAATAGCCGAACTGGTGAGGCGTTCATCATTCCTCTCTCTTGTGGGTGAATACAACAGTGCCGTAAAAGCCAGGAACGATCTTATGGAAAGATCGGATATCGATCTTATCTTTCTTGATATAGAAATGCCTTTGATGGATGGATTCGATTTTATCGGGTCACTGGAATCGCCCCCTGCAATTATTATGATTACCGGTAACGAATCAATGGCCGTTAAAGCTTACGATTTTGATGTAATCGACTACCTTATCAAGCCTGTGGCATACTCAAGATTCTGTAAGGCTATCGATAAGGTTATAAGGTATAAAGGCAAGGCTTTTGGAGATAACCTCGGTAAACAGGAGATCTTTATTAAAAAGGGCTCAAGCCTCGTGAAAATTAAGCTCGAAGATATAATACTGGTTGAAGCACTTGAGAATTATGTTGTTCTGCATACCGCAACAGAAAAGTATACTATCCACTTTACCATGAAGGCTATTGACCAGCAACTGCCTTCATACCTTTTTCTGAGAGTGCATCGCTCTTATATAGTAAATAAGAGCTGTATAAATATGATCAGGGATAATGCTCTTGAAATAAGTGGTTATAAAGATGTAAACAATATTCCCATTGGCAAGTCATACAGGGATGCCCTCCTGAAGGAAATTAATGTAATGCTCAGATAATATTTCCAATGCCTTCTGAAAAGGATTTATTTTTAAACTATGTAGGGCAAACCTCACCGTCGCCCTTGTTAATTGAAGTAGATCGTGCTGAGGGAATATGGATCTATGGAAAAAGTAACGAAAAATACCTGGATCTTGTATCAGGAGTTTCAGTGAGTAATGTCGGTCATTCCCACCCGGCTGTAATAAAGGCTGCAAAACAACAGCTCGATAAATATGCCCACCTGATGGTTTACGGAGAGATTATCCAGTCGCCCCAGGTAAACTATGCAAGGAAACTGCTTGAGAATCTTCCGCAAAGCTTTGGCTCTGTATATTTTGTAAATTCAGGTAGTGAAGCAATTGAAGGGGCAATGAAACTTGCAAAAAGATGTACCGGCAGAAGCAAATTCGTTTCGTTTAAGAATTCTTACCATGGAAGCACACATGGAGCTCTTAGCATACAGGGTGTGGAATACTACCGTAATGCCTTCAGACCCTTACTGCCCGATATGTACCAGGTTGAATTTAATAATCCTGACTCACTCCTCGAAATTGACGATAAATGTGCTGCCGTTATTGTTGAGCCGATACAGGCCGAAGCCGGTATAATTCACCCGGTCGATGGATTTCTTTCCAAACTGCGTAAACGATGCGACGAAACAGGTGCGATGCTGATCTTCGACGAAATTCAAACCGGTTTTGGGAGGACGGGTGATCTGTTTGCCCTGTATCTTTATAATGTAGTTCCTGATATCCTGGCTATTGCAAAAGCAATGGGAGGAGGTCTTCCGCTGGGAGCCTTTATTTCTTCGCGCCCGAATATGAGCAAACTGTCTGTTGATCCGGTTCTTGGACATATTACCACTTTTGGCGGACACCCACTGAGCTGTGCTACCGGACTTGCTGCTTTTGATCTTATCCTGGAGAATAAACTTCACCTTGAAGCAAATAACAAGGGCAGGCGTTTTGTTGAAAATATTAAGGATCACAGGCATATAAAATCGCTCAGGGGCTCAGGACTTTTTTATGCAGTTGAATTACATTCTCCCGACCTGCTGTCGCGCTTTGTCGACTCAGGCGTTAAAAACGGGATGATACTCGACAAATTCCTTTTCTGCAATAATGCATTCAGAATAGCACCACCCCTTACTATCACCAATGATGAAATAGACCTTGCCAGCGAAATGATTATCAGCGCACTTGATAAATTGTAACTCCACCACTCTCCACTCTCTACGCTCCACCCATCCACCCTCCACCCTCCACCCTCCACCTGCCAATCTTTCTATAGCCTGGCCGGGTTAATGACTATTTGGCAGTAAACAACAATTGGCATATGGTTTGAAATTGTGCAAGCGTAATTAATAGATTGTTTAATCAAAAAGTTTATATAAAATGCAGAAGGGTAATATTGGAGTTACAACCGAGAATATTTTTCCGATAATTAAGAAGTTTCTTTATTCCGACCACGAGATATTCCTCAGGGAATTGGTGTCTAACGCGGTTGATGCAACTCAAAAACTGAAAACCCTGGCTTCGGTTGGTGATTACAAAGGTGAGCTGGGAGATACAACAATCAGGATAAGCGTTGACAGGAAGAAAAAGACCATTACTGTTTCGGATAAGGGTATTGGAATGACAGCAGAGGAACTGGACAAATACCTTAACCAGATTGCATTTTCAAGTGCTAACGACTTTTTAGATAAGTACAAAGACCAGGCAAATGCTATTATTGGTCATTTTGGTCTTGGCTTTTATTCTTCATTTATGGTATCCGACAGGGTGGAGGTAATTACAAAATCCTGGCAGGAAAATGCCAGAGCAGTGAAATGGGTTTGCGACGGAAGTCCTGAATATACAATAGAAGATATTGAAAAGAATGATGTGGGAACGGATGTGGTTCTTCATATTGATAAGGATTCCAAAGACTTCCTTGAGAATAATAAAATTGAAGGGCTGCTGAATAAATACTGTAAATTCTTACCTGTTGAAATAGCTTTCGGAAAAGAACAGGAGTGGAAGAAAGATAAGTATGTAGATACCGGTAAAGATAAAATCATAAACAATACCAAACCGGCATGGACAAGGAAACCTGCCGATCTTAAGGATGAAGATTATTCCTCTTTCTACCGCGAACTGTATCCTGTAGGCGACGAACCTCTGTTCAATATACATCTGAATGTTGATTATCCTTTCAACCTTACCGGAATCCTTTATTTTCCTAAGATTAAAAACAATATTGAAATACAGAAAAACAAGATTCAATTATATTGCAACCAGGTCTTTGTAACTGATTCTGTTGAAGGAATCGTTCCGGAATTCCTGACCCTGCTTCATGGAGTAATCGATTCTCCCGATATACCACTTAACGTATCACGCAGCTATCTTCAGAGCGACGCAAACGTAAAGAAGATTTCAGGTCATATTAATAAAAAGGTTGCTGAAAGGCTCAGTGATATTTTCAAGAATAATCGCAGCGATTTCGAGTCAAAATGGGATGATTTGAAGCTCTTTATAGATTATGGTATGATAACTGAAGAGAAATTTTACGAAAGGGCTTCAAAATTTGCACTGTTTAAGAACACAGAGGGTAAGTACTTTACCTATGAAGAATACGCAAATATAATAAAGGAAAACCAGACCGATAAGAACAAAACTCTTATCTACCTCTACTCTTCTGATAAGGAAGCACAGTATTCTTATATAAATAAGGCACTTGAAAAAGGCTACGATGTACTGCTTATGGACGGACAGCTGGATACTCATCTTGTAAACCATCTTGAAAGTAAATTCAAAGACAGCAGGTTTGTAAGGGTCGACTCTGACGTTGTTGAGAAACTGATAGAAAAAGACGAGCATATCGATTCTAAACTGAGCCAGGATCAGCAGGATAATGTAAATACACTCTTTACAAGCCAGTTGAATAAAGAAGACCATTTTATGGTAGTATGTGAGAATATGCATGAGACTGATGCGCCTGTTATGATTACCCAGTCTGAATTTATGCGCAGGATGAAAGATATGTCGCAGCTCGGAGGTGGAATGAGTTTCTATGGCGATCTGCCAGACTCCTATAACCTGGTTGTGAATAATAATCATCCTGCAATTATTGAAATTGCAGGCACCCTGGATAAGGAACTGGGTGAAAAAGTAGCCGCTCATAAGAAAAAGATAGAAAAAACAAGAGCTGATAAGGAGAAGGAAGAAAAGGCCCGGTCTGGTAAAAAGGATGAAGAAATTACACAGGCAGAAAAAGATAAACTTGAGAAGCTCGAAAAAAATCTTACAAAATACGAGGAGGCTCTTAAAGCAGAATTAGCTGCTTACGCCGATAATAAACCAATTATTAAACAGCTGATAGATCTTGCACTTCTTTCCAATAATATGCTGAAAGGAGAAAAACTAAATAAGTTTGTTAAGAGATCAATTGAACTGCTTTAAGGGTAAAAGATAAGCCTGCCTGCCATGCCTCAGAAGATAAAGCGGCATGCAGGCGCTAATCATTAAATTATATATATTAAAAGGGGGTGTATCAAAAGGGCGCAATCTTTGTCATTTCGAGCTAATGCGAGAAATCAGGGTTCTGATTATCAGATGATTAGATCCCTCGATTAACTCGGGATGACAAGAATATTA
>JAZBNV010000119.1:0-4555 GCA_036350795.1 Marinilabiliaceae bacterium | reverse complement strand
TCTTTTGCAATGGCCGTTGCTGTTGCTTTTGCTTTATTCGCTAATCTGCAAAAATTCTGAGGTCGTCTTTATTGAAGGCTTAAGGCGTAGGGTATATGGCGTAGGGCTTTGATTGCAAATATGCATGGAAGAGCCTTTACTGCGTTAATTACCACATATTTGTCAAAAAAAAGAACCAAGCTGACTGCCATGATCTTGCTTTACCGTTCGCCGTTTACCACTATCAGTCTTTTGCGTTTTGCAGTAATTTTTACCTACTTTGTAATACTACCTAAGACTGAATTGAAAATGACTGAAAAGAAAAAAAAGGTTTTTGTATCAGGTTGCTTTGATATGCTGCATTCGGGACATGTTGCTTTCCTGACAGAGGCCTCAGAGTATGGTGAGTTATATGTTGGTCTTGGATCAGATAAAACCGTGTTCGATCTTAAAGGCAGAGAAACAATAAACTCGCAGGATGAGCGTAAATACATGATCGAGGCCCTGAAATGTGTAAGCGGCGTTTTTATTAACAGCGGATCGGGCTACCTCGATTTTAAGGAAGATCTTGAGAAACTGGCTCCCGATATCTTTATTGTAAATGAGGATGGTCATTCGCCCGATAAGGTGGAACTATGCAGCAAACTGGGAATAAATTACCTTGTCCTGAAAAGAATACCCTACGCCAGTCTGCCCGGCAGATCAACCACCGTGTTGAGAAATATTAAACCTCTGCCTTATAGAATAGACCTTGCCGGAACCTGGATCGACCAGCCCTATGTTTCCAGATATTACCCGGGATGGGCAATTACGGTTTCAATTGAACCAACAATTGAGTTTAACGAAAGATCGGGAATGGCTACCTCAACACGTAACAAGGCCATAGAGCTGTGGAACGATCACCTGCCCCTTGAAAACCCGGAGAAACTTGCAAAAATCCTGTTCCGCTATGATAATAACCCGGGAACAAAAGACGTAAGCGGATCGCAGGATTCAATCGGAATAACCATGCCGGGGATTAACCGCTTCTTCTATGAAAAAGGTGAGTACTGGCCTTCGCACTTTGAAAATATTTCTGATAAATCAATAATAGAATGGCTCGAAAAACACCTGTATATGGTCTCCCTGTGGCCAAGACCGGATGACTTCAAAGTACTCGATAAAACAAATATCACCGAGGGTAACGTAATGAAGCTGGCCCATGCTGCCAGTAAAACCTGGGATGGACTCCTGAAAAAGGATATTACTACCTTCTCGGAAGGCTTCCTTGAGTCGTTTAACGCACAGGTAAATATGTTCCCTCTTATGGTAAATGAGAAGATTAATAATACAATAAAGTACTATAGCAAAATGGCCCTGGCCTGGAAATTATCAGGTGCAGGCGGAGGGGGATACCTTATCCTGATAAGTGAGAATGAGATTCCGGATTCGATTAAGATTAAGATACGGGTTAAGGAGTTGGGGATTTAGATCAAGATAAAAGACATAAGAAAATCTGTACACTAAATTCCGCGACAATCAGGTCTTATCTAAATAAATAGAGACGTTGCCGCGGAAAAATCTCTCGCATTAAATCTCTTTTACCCGGGTGCGACTCC
Organism: Marinilabiliaceae bacterium; assembly: GCA_036350795.1. Lineage (GTDB taxonomy): Bacteria > Bacteroidota > Bacteroidia > Bacteroidales > VadinHA17 > JAUVKT01. The sequence continues at coordinate 2,978 of JAZBNV010000119.1, read as the reverse complement.
CAGGGGAGTCGAATCGAAGTTTACCCTATCAGGTGGTATACCAGCTATATAATTTTTTGATTCCTTCTTCAAGGGACGTTTTGTGTTTCCAGCCAAGTTTATTTAGCAAGCTAACATCTGTTAGTTTCCTTGGGGTTCCGTCTGGTTTGTCGGCATTGAAACAGAGCTTACCGCTGAAACCAATAATATCCTTTACCAGGCCGGCCAGTTCTTTTATGCTGATATCCGTTCCGGTTCCGATATTGATATGTGTATTCCTGATCTCATCCTTTAGTCCCCTGGCAGATATGATATCTGTGAAATCCACATTTTCAAGCAAATAAATACAGGCATCCACCATATCTTCAATCCAGAGAAATTCCCTCATAGGTGAACCTGTTCCCCATATCTCAACCTCAGCATGATCCTTCTTCCCTTTTATTCCATAATCCCCAAGTGCATCAATTATTTCAGGACCGGTCATTTCTGAGCTTAATTCAGGAATTGGCCTTTTCGCCAGGTCAGTGACAAGGGCTTCCATATCGCCTGTCTCAATGCACCTGGCCAGGTGAATTTTCCTGAGCAATGCGGGCAGCACATGCGAATTCAGCAGGTTAAAATTATCTCCGGGCCCGTAAAGGTTGGTGGGCATTACAGAAATAAAATTAGTGCCATACTGGATATTGTAACTCTCGCATACCTTAATACCTGCTATTTTGGCAATTGCGTAAGGCTCATTTGTATATTCAAGGGGTGATGTAAGCAGGTAATCTTCCTTTATAGGCTGTGGTGCTTCGCGGGGATAGATGCAGGTACTCCCCAGGAAAAGTAATTTTTTTACTCCCGACCTGTAGGCTGAGTCAATTATATTATTCTGAATCATCAGGTTATCATAGATAAATTCAGCCCTGTACTTATTGTTGGCGTAGATACCGCCAACCCTTGCCGCTGCGTTTACCACGATATCCGGCTTTTGCTTATCAAAAAAAGCCCTTACAGCATCCTGGTTCCTGAGATCAAGTTCTGAAAGGTCGCGGAAAATTATATTATTATAGCCCTTAAGCCTTAGCGACTTTACTATCGAGGTGCCAACAAGACCGTTATGTCCGGCCACATATATCTTACTGTTCTTATCCATGATTAACTATTCAAAATAATTAAGTGTCCTGTACCCTCCTTCGCGAAGGAACATATCCCTCTTCATAATATTGATATCGGATTTCATCATATCCTCCACCAGCCCGTCAAGATCATATTCAGGCTCCCATCCAAGCAGTTCTTTTGCCTTGGATGCATCTCCCACAAGAAGATCTACCTCAGTAGGCCTGAAATACTTCGGATCTACTTCGACAGCTATATTTTTATTAGCCGATTCTATTCTCTCTTTTATATCCTTAACGTATTTAGATCCTACTCTTTCTTCAAATACACCCTGGTCAATTCCTGCCAGGATTCCCCTTTCCCTGCTTCCCTCTCCTTCAAAGCGAATATCGATACCTACCTGTCCGCACGACTTCCTTACCATGTCCCTGATTGTGGTGGTTATGCCGGTTGCTATCACAAAATCATCAGGCTCATTATGTTGCAGCACCAGATGCATGGCCTTTATATAATCCTTTGCATGTCCCCAGTCCCTTTTTGCCGAGAGATTCCCCAGGTAAAGCCTGTCCTGCATCCCCAGTGCTATCCTTGCAACTGCACGGGTAATCTTGCGTGTAACAAAGGTCTCTCCCCTGATTGGTGATTCGTGGTTGAAGAGGATGCCGTTACTGGCAAACATCCCGTACGCTTCCCTGTAGTTAACCGTTATCCAGTATCCGTAAAGCTTCGCAACACCATAGGGAGAACGGGGGTAAAAGGGTGTTGTTTCTTTCTGCGGAACCTCCTGTACAAGACCAAATAACTCTGAAGTCGAGGCCTGGTAAATCCTGGTTTTTTTTGTCAGTCCAAGCAGTCTTACAGCTTCAAGTATCCTTAAGGTGCCCAGTCCGTCCGCATTGCCGGTATATTCAGGTGTGTCAAAACTTACCATAACATGGCTCATAGCTGCAAGATTATAGATCTCGTCAGGCTGAACCTCCTGGATAATCCTGGTAAGGTTCATTGAGTCGGTAAGGTCGCCATAATGAAGTATGAAATTCCTGTTTTCTACATGAGGATCCTGGTATATATGGTCGATCCGTTCTGTATTGAAGAGTGAAGATCTTCTTTTAATACCATGTACTATATAGTCCTTTTTAAGAAGGTATTCAGCAAGGTAAGCTCCATCCTGCCCGGTTATCCCGGTTATTAATGCTACTTTCGGCATAAGCTAAGGTTTATTTACTCAAAGGTAAGATGTTAAAGATAAAAGATAAAAGTATACCGGGAAAAGTTGATGAATGTACTTTTATGTAATATTAATTGATTGTTTTTAGGATGTTTATTGTTCTTTTTGTCTTGATACAAAAAGAACCAAAAAAATCAAGACTTCAGAATTTTTGCAGGCTCATTGGCAAAAGCAGGCCAAAGAAATGAACTCACCCCGTACTATATTTCTCTAAAGATCAGGTTCCCAGTTCCGGGGTTCAAACAGCATTTCTTTTGCGCTGGCCATAGCTGCTGCTTTTGCTTCATTCGCTAATCCGCAAAAATTCTGAGGTCATTTTTTGTGTTTCTGCTAATCCTCATGATAATAAAGGTAACGCTACAATTATGAGGCGGATATAAGCTATGTGGTCGTATTTTGAAATATTAGCATTACTTATGGTTTGAAATAGTAATTAACGCAGTAGTGTTGTATGCAACACCGGGGACTGAAAGGACCGGAAGGCTTTGACATGATCTTCACAAAATCATGGAAAAGCCTTTAATGCGTTAATAATTATTCTTTTTGTCTTGACACAAATTGTTTTCTTACTTCTTTTGCAACAGGTCAAAAGAAGTAAGCAAGAAAACCCCGCCGCTTCATAATTGTTACGCTAAAAGTCCTTTTGAAGCTATGAAAAAGGAACTCACAC
>JAZBNV010000118.1:0-4721 GCA_036350795.1 Marinilabiliaceae bacterium | reverse complement strand
CGCAAGACGCAAGGTGGAAGGTAAGCAAAGGTTTATTCTATTGCCTTTTTTCGTAAGAGCTTTTCAAGGGCGGCCAGCTCGTCGCGGTAGTGAGCTGCCTCAATAAAATTAAGTTCCGAGGCAGCTTTTTCCATGGCTTTGCGTGTTTTCTTAATTGTCTTTTCGAGGGCCTCTGAAGACATATACTTTATTACAGGGTCGGCTGCAATATCAGGCTTATCGGGTTCAATATAGGCGTCCCTCTCAATTCCCTTGCTTTTAAGGTCTCTTAATATGGTGCTGCTGGCCTTAACAATCTGGGCAGGAGTAATGCCCATCTTTTCATTATACCTGAGCTGTTTATCCCTTCTCCTTTCTGTTTCATCAATAGTTTCCTGCATGCTGCGGGTAACTTTATCAGCATACATTATTACTTTACCATTGAGGTTTCTGGCAGCCCTGCCGGCTGTCTGTGTAAGAGAACGGGCCGAGCGTAAAAAGCCTTCCTTATCGGCATCCAGAATTGCAACCAGCGACACTTCAGGAAGATCAAGCCCTTCCCTGAGCAGGTTAACCCCGATAAGCACATCGAATTTTCCTTCCCTCAGTCCTTCCATTATTTCAATCCTGTCGAGAGTATCAATATCAGAATGGATATAATTGCACTTAACATTAAATCTTAAGAGATAGGAGGAGAGTTCTTCGGCCATTCTTTTAGTGAGGGTAGTGACCAGTGTTCTTTCTCCAAGTGATGTTCGCTGCCTGATCTCCTCCATCAGGTCGTCAACCTGGTTCTGGCTTGGCTTGACCTCAATCGGCGGATCAAGTAATCCGGTAGGCCGTATTACCTGGTCCACAAAAACGCCTTCACTCTTTTCGAGCTCATAATCTGCCGGGGTTGCACTTACGTAAATGGTCTGGTTTGTAACAGCTTCAAACTCCTCGATACGCAGTGGTCTGTTATCAAGTGCAGCAGGAAGGCGGAATCCAAAGTCCACAAGGTTTTGTTTTCTCGAATGATCGCCTCCATACATGGCCCTGATCTGTGGAATACTGACATGCGATTCATCAATTACCGTAATAAAATCATCAGGGAAATAATCGATCAGGCAGAAGGGCCTTGTACCCGGATCCCGACCGTCGAAATAGCGGGAGTAGTTTTCAATTCCACTGCAATAACCGAGTTCCTTAATCATCTCAAGATCATATAACACCCTCTGTTCAAGTCTTTGCGCCTCGTAACCTTTGCCAATATCCTTAAAATAACTTACCTGTTTCACCATATCGTCCTGGATATTGGATATTGCCTGGTTAATTCTTTCGCGCGTAGTAACAAATATGTTTGCAGGGTAGATAATAAACTGATCCGGGTTTTCTATTACCTGGCTATTTACAGGATCGAAGATTTCTATATCCTCTATCTCATCTCCAAAAAATATAATCCTTACTGCCAGGTCGGCATAGGCCGGAAATAAATCAATGGTGTCTCCTCTTACCCTGAAAGTACCTCTTTTAAATTCTGTCTCGTTACGGGCGTAAAGACTGTCAACCAGCTTACGGAGAAGGTGGTTGCGGCTGATCTTCTCATTTTTCCTGATATGAACGGTATTGCTGTGAAAATCATCGGGATTACCAATACCGTAGAGGCACGAGACCGACGAAACCACAATTACATCTTTCCTGCCAGAGAGCAGTGATGATGATGCACTTAACCTTAGTTTCTCAATTTCATCATTTATAGACAGGTCTTTTTCAATATAGGTATCGGTAACCGGTAAATAGGCCTCGGGCTGGTAATAATCGTAGTAAGAAACAAAATACTCAACAGCATTATCCGGAAAGAACTGTTTAAACTCGCCATATAACTGTGCAGCCAGTGTTTTGTTATGGCTTAATACAAGTACCGGTCGCTGAATTTTTTCAATAACATTGGCAATGGTAAAGGTCTTACCCGATCCGGTCACTCCCAGCAGTGTCTGGCAGGGAACACCTGCTTCCAGTCCTTCCATAAGCTGCCTGATTGCTTCGGGCTGATCACCGGTTGGTTTATAGGAAGATATCAGCTTAAAATCCATCTGGCTCAGTCGTTCTTAGTAAGATTTATCAATACAGGGAAGTGCCTTCCTGCACCTCCGACATATTCCTCTCCTCTGAAGGTTGGAGCCGGAGTGCTGTTATCACCTGTTACAATTGAAGCCTGGTTAAAGCCGGCCTGGTATCCTTCTCTCTTCCTCAGTAAGCCCGCGGAGACTATGGTAAAGTCAAACATATGCAATTTGCCGTTTATTTCGTAAGTTCCCAGGTCATTATTGTTATGGATATCATAGAAGGGATTATAGAGGTCCCTGTAATCAAGATTCTTTCTTTTATTTGTTGCATTCAGAACAGACATTACTGATTTGCTGGTAGGCTCGTCGAAGAAAGTACCGCTAACTATTATTCCTGCATCTCTTTCAAAATTGAGAATATTGTCAATTTCCTTCCTTAAAGCTACAGCACACCTTATCCTTTCTCTTTCAGAATCAGCGCCTGCATTTCTTTCAGACCAGTTATTGATAAAGACGTGAATAATATCTTCATTACTGAACTCCAGTTCGGCATATTGTATATATTGCTCAAATTCAGGCTCATTGTTTAATTCAAGATTCTTAAAACGGACGTCCTTAACAATATTTTCTGCGGACAGTATAACTGCTTTAAATTCTCCCGGAGCGAAATAACTTTTATAGGCTGATTTTCTATATGATCTGTCAGAGAGCAGATCATCTATTACCCTGTTATTTTCAAATCCCGTAAGTATTAATATTTCAGGGAAGGTGCCGGGCGAAATAGATTTTATTACCTCAGTCAATGCTTCTTTCTTTCTCTTATACCTGTCCTCTCCCCAGAAAAATCTTCCTTTCGAGGTATAATCGTTATCTGTATCGTAAGGGTCATCATTTATATCATAGAAATTATCGAGGTTAAAAGTGGCAAAACTAATTTCACTGTTCTTCTCAGACTGGGCATGTGCTGAGATCACTGCGAGCAGGAAAATCAGTATCAGTTGCAGGTATTTCATGGCTTATATTTTCAGTTTGAACAGATACAAACCTAATGAATCTTTGCTAATAATGCTTACATTTGGATAAGAAAGGTAAACGGTAAAAGGTAAACGGTAAAAGGTAAACGGTAAACGTAAAACGGTAAAAGATAAACGGTAAACGGCGTAAGGCGAAAGGAATAAAACCTGTAACAGGATAAAGACAATAGGCTTATGAAAACTTTTAAGAAGACTTTTACAATCCATGCTGATATTGAGGATGTGTATGCAGCTCTGACCAATCAGCGTACAATTGAATTATGGTCGGGCTACCCTGCAGAGATGGAACCTGTGCCAGGCTCGGAGTTTTCAATGTGGGAAGGCGATATAACCGGACTTGTGCTCGAGGTGGAACCTATGAAAAGAATAGTCCAGGAATGGTTTTTTGGTGAACAGGAGGGAAAGTCTATTGTAACTATTATCCTGATACGTGATTTTGGTAATACCCAGTTAACAGTGGAACATATTAATATTCCGGACGACGATTTCGAGAATATTTCGGAGGGATGGAGGGAGTACTATATTGGTGCTATTGAGAACTTTTTAAATCCAAATTTTTAGTGACATGGCGTAAGGCTGGAGCCTTACACCATCAATCGGAGCCTTACACTATCAATTTGATGACATGGCGTAAGGCAGGAGCCTTACACCATCATTTACACGGCCCGGGAAATATTCGCGCTAAACCAGGTGATATACATCCTGCACACAGGCCAGCACAAGGTAGCCAATACCCTTATAGAAGTTGCTGATAGCACTGGACTGCATCCGGCGATTCCAGTCACTTAACCAGGGCCTGAGATGATTGTCTATAAATTTCCTTGTGTCCCTGGTAAGTTCCTTGCGGCAAATATCATCTTCTGTATCGTATTTCTTTTCGATAAGCAGGTTGAGAAATTGAAGCTCAATACCAAGGTGATCTTCAGGCACACTTTCTGATCCACTGCCTTGCCGGCAGGCAGGCTGAGCCTGCCATCCATATGCATTGTATGTATAGTGAACACCGGGAACATGGTCCTGCCTGACTTTTCCACTCTCGGTGTAATATGATTCAAACGGAGGAGCCTGGGGAAATCCGGAAGAGCCGAAAAGTGTAAGATAATCTGCCAGGATCTCATCAAAATCCTGAACTGATTTCTTATTAATGTTATTGAGAAAAGATGAAGCCAGAATATAATTGGGGTTCTTGCTTTTAACCGGCAATTTCCTGAATAGGTCACCGGCAGCTATATCCTGTATGCATTCTTCACTTGGCTCATTAAGGATGAAACTGCCTGCAAAATATAGCAACATACTGTAGCCTTTGAGTATATCACTGTTTTCCTGATTGATGTCTGCCATTCAATTAACTTACTTGATCTGCTTAGTCTCACTGTTTTTTTGCGGAACTACATTTATAACAATGATCTGAAGAAAAAGTTAACCAGGAACTGAAAAAACATCGTGGAGGGTGGATGGGTTCCGCCTTCGGTGAACCTTCCGATACTGTAAGAAGAGGCTGCCTTAAATGGAAAGGCAGCCCCCTATTATTTTAACCCCCCAAAAGGTGATTTGTACTATTTTGTATAATCCACCAGTTCTTTCGGATAGAGTTCGTTATCCAGTTTATGTTTTATTTCCTTAAAAGCTTTTACCGTGTAATCCACATCCTCAAGGGTAT
>JAZBNV010000117.1:0-43449 GCA_036350795.1 Marinilabiliaceae bacterium | reverse complement strand
GAGCAGAAAATAATTGATGATTATGAAAAAGATACTGATCGCTGTTATTATTGCACTTTGTTTCCTGTCACAATCCTGCAAAGAAAAGGCAGAACAGCCTAATATTGTATTTATTTTTCCCGATCAGTACAGGCGTGCTGCCCTTGGTTTTATGGACGAGGACCCGGTATTTACTCCTAATATTGATAAACTTGCTTCCGAAGGGGTGGTATTTAGTAATGCCACCTCAACCATACCTGTATGCAGTCCGTTCAGAGGCATGCTTATGACAGGTAATTACTATACGATAAATAACCTGCCACAGAACTGTAATTCGAACAACCCTGGAGTTTTTCTCCGGACAGAGGATTATACTTTGCTCGACGGGCTTGATGATGCCGGTTATGATGTTGCATATATTGGCAAATGGCATCTTGAAGAACCGGAAGAACCTTTCGTTAAATCGGGGAATAACGGAGGGACCGGAAAAAATAACTGGGAAGAATGGACCCCTCCGGAAAGGAGGCATGGAGTGGATTTCTGGTATGCCTACAATACCTTTGATAATCATTTTATTCCACATTACTGGACTAACGAATCAACAAGGGAAAACCGGGTAGAGGTTGAGGAGTGGTCTCCCCGGCACGAAACTTCAATTGCTATTGAGTTTATCGAGAATAAGGATGGAAGATTAAGAGATCCCGATAAACCATTTGCGGTCTTCCTTTCTTTTAATCCTCCACATACAGGCTATTCATATGTGCCTGACGAATATAAAGACCTGTATAAAGATATGAGCTTTGATGAGCTTAATACGCGCGAAAGTGTTGTAGCAGGATCAGGGGGAGAGAAACATGCGAAAGCCGTTCTGGCAAATTATTTTGCATGCGTTTCAGGCGTTGATGAGCAGGTGGGAAGAATGATGGATTTCCTGAAGGAAGAAGACCTGTACGACAACACCATATTTATTTTTACGTCCGATCATGGTAATTGCCTGGGTGCTCATAACCATGTTACAAAAAGTAACTTCTATGAAGAATCATTTGGAGTTCCTCTCGTGATCTCATGGCCTGCAAAGCTAAAACACCGTAAAACGGACCTTCTCTTTTCACCAACAGATTTCTTTCCAACTATTGGCGGACTTGCCGGCTTTGAAGTACCCGAGGTGCAGGGAAAGAATCTTTCTGAGCAGATTATCAGCAGTAAGGGTTATGAGCATGATGGTACCCTTTTTGCCTACCTACCATATTTTAATGTTGATACCCTTGTCAGCGGATATGCCGGCAAAGCCTGGGGCGAAAGGGGTTTCAGAACAAAAGACTATATGCTTGTTGTGAACAAGCTTCCTGGTGAAGCTACCGCCTACCACCTTACAGACCTTGCAGCCGATCCCTTCCAGATGACAAATATAGCACTTCAGAACAGACATGTGGTAGAGGCCATACTTAATGATCAGCTTAATCCAAAGCTGGAGGAGATTGGTGATGAGTGGTATAAAATCCCGCTCACTAAAGAAAGTACTTACCCTGCAAATTTCAGGGCACTTGACGATGACGCAGGTATATGGGGATTAAGATAGGAAATTGTTATATTTAGATTGTATTGACATTATATTTCATAAAATTAAATTATGAAGAAATTACTGATCTTATTCTGGTTCTTTTTGTTTGGAACCAGCCTTAGTGCTCAATATGCGAAAATTCGTGAAGAAAAAGTACCGCTGAGAACCTATATGTTCTCTGATGAGAGCCCGGTACCAAATATCGGTCATATTTATCCCTATTCCAGGTTTGATGGTTTTACATCTGAGGCAAGGGAGATGGACTGGAATATGGTTATTCTTGAAAATGAGCATATCGAGGTATGGGTTTGCCCTGATATAGGCGGTAAAATATGGGGAGCAAAAGAAAAATCCACGGGAAAGGAGTTTCTTTATTTCAATAATGTGGTAAAATTCCGGGATGTTGCGATGAGGGGGCCATGGACATCGGGTGGACTGGAATTTAATTTTGGAGATATAGGTCATATACCAACCTGTGCAACTCCTGTTGATTACAAAATACTTGAAAATCCTGATGGAAGCGTATCATGCGTAGTGGGAGCCATTGATCTGCCCTCAGGCACAAGATGGAATATAGACATTAAGGTGAGCCCTGGAAAAGCTTTCTTCGAGACAAAGGTTTCATGGTTCAATAATACCGGGCTTTCGCATACCTATTACCACTGGATGAATGCAGCAGCAAAGGCGGCAGGTAAGCTTGAGTTTATCTACCCGGGTAAAAATCATATCGGGCATGGTGGCGAGCCTGGAACCTGGCCTGTCGAAAACGGCAGGGATATATCGTGGTACGACAATAACGACTTCGGTACATATAAGTCATATCATGTTATTAATTCATACTCCGATTTTTTTGGTGGATACTGGCATGACGATGACTTTGGTTTCGGGCATTATGCCACTTATGATGATAAACCGGGTAAAAAGCTGTGGATATGGGGACTGTCGGACCAGGGGATGATCTGGGAAGATCTTCTTACCGATAATGACGGGCAGTATATTGAATTCCAGGCAGGCAAACTTTTTAACCAGGCAGCCTTCAGCAGCACACTGTCACCCTTTAAGCACCGGGAGTTCGGGGCATACGATGCTGATATAATGAATGAGATATTTTTTCCGATCAAAGAAACAGGTGGCATGCTTGCCATGTCTGAGTATGCTGTTCTGAATATTGAATATGGAGAAAATGTGGCAAAAATATACCTCAGTGCACTGCAGTCGCTGGACGAAGAACTGCATATTTCCGTAAATGGTGAAAATTTTACTGAAAGTGTCAGGCTGAATCCGCTTGAGCTCTTCAGCACCGTGGCAGAATGTTCGGAGAGTGATATACTGAAAATAGAACTGGGGAATAAGCTGCTTGAATATTCTGGCAAAGCTGAAGACAGGTTTGTAAACAGACCCCTGGAAAAAATGAAAGATTTTAACCGGGAATCAGCTTATGGTCTTTATACGGAAGCTCTTGAGCTGGAGAAGCAGAGGATGTACGCTGAAGCATATAAAAGCTATCAACGCGTTCTGGATCTGGATCCCGGCCATCTTCCTTCGATCGGACGAATTGCCCTGGCCCATTACAGGAGAATGGAATATAGTAAGGCAGTTGATTTTGCACGTAAGGGTCTGTCGATAGATACCTATGATCCACTTAGTAACTATGTATACGGCCTGGCAAATACCCGGGAAGGAAAATTTACTGAAGCAAAAAGTGGATTTTCTATTGCATCGCACGATCCTGCCACCAGGCCGGCGGCTTACCTTGAACTCGCAAAAATATTTATTCGCGAGGGTAATGCTGCAAAGGCTAAGGAATACGCCATTAAATCGAGCGACTACAACAGGAATAATATTGCTGCATATGAACTTATGTTATATGCAGAAAGCAGAGCCGGATCAGAGGAGGCAATAAGAAAATATGCAGATATTATACTGCAACTTGATCCACTATCAGATTTTGCCAGGTTCGAAGAGTACCGTGCAGCTTTAATAAGCGAAGAAGACTTTCTGAAAGGTATAAGAAACGAATTTCCTTTTGAGTCGTTTATGGACCTGGCTTTAAAATATTATAATTATGGCGACAGAAATACAGCCCTGGATGTGCTTAAACTAAGTCCCGGCCATACGCTTGTGAAGCTGTGGATCGCCTGCCTGGATAATAAGCCTGAAGAGCTTGATAGTATACTGGATAACTCAGGATCCTATGTTTTTCCCCACAGGGCCGAAACAGCAGCTATGCTGGCTGACCTGACTAAGATAAATGATTCCTGGCTGCTGAAATATTACCTGGGACTGATCTACTGGAATAAGGGCCTCGTTGAAGAAGCAAAAGATCTCTTCGGGCAGTGCGGAGATAAACCTGATGAATACTGGTTCTGGCTTGCAAAGGCACAACTTTTTGATGATGAGGGTATTAAAGAAACTGCTCTTTTAAAGGCTTACGAACTGGAGCCAAAAAACTGGAGGACAGTTGTTGATTTGTCAGGCTTTTTAATTGAGAATGGAAATCCCGGGAAAGCTGCAGAACTTTGTGGGTCGATCAATCCGGGTGATTCTGAAAATCCAAAGCTGGGGCTTACCTATGCCAGGGCACTCTATAATAACCAGCAGCTCAGGGAAGCCCTGGGTTTTCTTGAAGATTTTGTGATTCTGCCCTACGAGGGCTCGGTAGATGGAAAGAAGATTTTTACCGAGGTGTGTAACAGGCTTGCAGTGGAGGAATTGAATAAGGGAAATTACAGGACGGCAATAAGTTTTGCCGAAAAGGCAAAAGAATGGCCTCTAAACCTGGGTGTGGGTAAACCATATGATGTTGATGAAAGAATGGAAGACTTTATTATAGCCTTTACAGATGAGCAAAGAAACAGGAAAGCTGATTATTCAAGAGTCGCTTCATACCGAAAACCTGGTTCTCAAAAAGAAAGTTCGCGAATAATATTCCAGCTGCTGGCTCTTGAAAAAGCCGGACGGAAGACAGAAGCACTGGAGCTGTTAAACAGGCTCCGGGAGGAGGATGGTACCAATATATACCTGGAATGGGCAAAGGCCAGGTTTACAGGCAATAAGAGTCTGGCCCGTATAGAGAAAATGATCCTTGACGGAGATATATCAGTTCAAGCATACGATACCAAATTTGTTGATAAGGATTTCCGTTTTATTATGGAAATTCTTGGTAATCTTGGATTATAATAATAAAAGCTATTAAACATGAAAAAAAGTCTATTATACCTTGCAATTTCAATAGTACTGGTGTGCAGTGCCTGTAATACTGTATCAGATAATAATATTACTTACAGGGAGAGGATGGAATCACCCGATAAATATCCCTTTGCCTGGGAGACCGGGAACTGGGATTATCCCGATTACACAGCAGGCTATACCTCCTACGGTAATCACCGTTTTGAGATCAGCAGCCCTGGCGCAGAGTCTTCTTTCAGGAGAGTAACATTTAACCCCGGGAGAAGTGATATTAATCCTGAAAAAAAGGCAGTTATTGTTGTTAATGCCACTACGGGAGAAAAGGTCTTGAGTCATGTACTCCAGTCAGAGAGGGAGAAACTGGATCTTGTATTTAAAGCTGAGCCCGGAACCGCTTCTTACTATATATATTACCTTCCTCATAAATGTTCGGGCGGATATTATCCTACCGTAACTTACCTGGAAAGTGACGAAGCGCTTACTGAGGAATGGATTAAAGAAAACGGCTTATCACCTGAGCAGATTGAAAAGCTGCCTCTTGCCGAAATTCTTTCTGAGCAGTCGCTTGATGAGTTCCACTCTTTCTTCCCGATGGAGGTAGTAGCATCTGAAGAGGAAAAGACTGCTTTTTTTCAAAAAGAAGCCGCAGACTATTATTTATTTCCTGAATACAGGCATTACCCGGTAAGGATGAAGAAACATCTCCCGCTGCGATGGATGGAGAATGGTATAAACGGGATTAAAGATTCAGCAAAAAGGGGAGAATACTATACCTTCCAGGTAGGTGTTTTTTCACCTGTACATAAGATCAGTGATCTTGATATACAGTATTCCGGCCTGAAAAGTAAGAATGGAAAGATCCCGGAGGATTCTTTTACCTGCTTTAATACAGAAGGTGTGGATCTTAATGGAAAGCCCCTTGAAAAGCAGCTTGAAGTTGAGCCCGGGATGGTACAGGCGCTGTGGTTCGGACTTGATATAAATGAAAAAGTTAAGGCTGGATCCTATAAGGGGATGGTAATTATTAAGCCTGCCGGATATAAAGCAGACACCGTATACATCTGTCTTGATATAAGCAGTGAGCTTGCCGTTGACAGGGGAGATAATGCTCCTGAATTAATGAGCAGGATGCGCTGGCTTAACTCTACTGTAGGGGTTGATGATGATTATATTATCGAGCCCTTTATTCCGCTCGAAGTGAGCGCTAATAAGATATCTGTACTCGGACGCGAAGTTGAACTTGATCACTTAGGTTTGCCCCGGGGTATTACATCCTCCTTTTCCCAGGAGATGACTTTTCTTAGTGAAAATCCGCAACAGGTTCTTGCATCTCCTGTAAGTCTTGATGTAATTGACTCCGAAGGAAAGAAAACAGAATGGCAGTTCTCCGGCTATAAGCCTGTAAAAGTATCGGAAGGAGCAGCTGAATGGCTTGCTACTGCCTCTTCAGATTTATTTAATATGGAAGTTTCGGGCAGAATGGAATACGACGGTATGCTTGATTACAAAATAAGGCTGGTTGCGAATATGGATGCCGGCCTGCAGGATATAAAGCTTGAAATACCTTTTGCTGAGGGAGTTGCTGAGTATATCCTGGGCCTGGGTTATAAGGGACAAAAATTGCCGGAATATGTTGACTGGAAATGGGAGGTTAAGAAGCACCAGGAAGGTGCATGGCTTGGAACAATAAACAGGGGCCTGCAATATGTGCTGAGAGATGAAAACTACGAGAGGCCACTTAACACTAACTTTTACCAGGATAAGCCACTTAATATGCCTCCATCATGGTACAATGACGGGAAGGGGGGCATCAGGATAAGAAAAAATGGTGAAACAGTTGTGGCTGAGAACTATAGTGGTGCGAGAAAAGTAAAAGAGGGTGACACCCTGAATTTTAATATTCGCTTCCTGCTAACACCTTTTAAGCTGATTAATACCAGTACTCACTTCAACACCAGGTTTGTACATAAGTATATCCCGGTTGATTCTGTTGTTGCCCTTAAGGGGACAATAGTTAATGTACACCATGCCAACGAGATTAATCCTTATATAAATTACCCCTTTTATAATCTTGATGAACAGAAGGCATATATTGATGAGGCACACTCAAAGGGGATAAAGGTTAAGCTGTATAATACTATCAGGGAACTAAGCTATAAGGCATATGAGCTCTTTGCACTGCGAAGCCTTGGCGATGAAATCCTCAATACGGGAAAAGGAGGAGGTCATTCGTGGCTGCAGGAGCACCTGCGCGAAGATTATTATTCTGCCTGGCATGCCACAAGGGTAAACGATGCTGCAATACTTAATAAGGGTAATTCCAGGTGGACTAACTACTATATAGAAGGAATTAACTGGCTGGCAAAGAACCAGGGTATGGACGGACTTTACCTGGATGATATTGCTTTCAGCCGGTCTACAGTTAAAAGAATAGCCAATGTGCTTTCAAAGCACCGCGGCTCTTATGTTATAGACCTGCATTCGGCCAACCAGTATAATCCGAGAGATGGCTTTATTAACAGTGCCTTTTTATATATGGAACATTTTCCTTATGTATCACGCCTCTGGTTTGGTGAATATTTTGATTATTATGCCGACCCCGATTACTGGTTTGCCGAGGTGTCTGGTCTGCCTTTTGGCCTGACAGGAGAAATGTTGCAGGATGGAGGCAGGCCCTACCATGGTTTGATCTATGGTATGACAACCAGGGTATACGGGGATTATAATCCTGCGGCTATCTGGAAATTATTTGATGACTTTGGGATATCCGACAGCAGGATGCTGGGCTACTGGGTTGACAGGTCTCCGGTAAAAACTGCTAATGAAAGAATCAGGACAACGGTATATGTAAAAGACAATAAGACCATGATAGTGCTGGCTTCCTGGGCTGATAAAGCTATGGATGTTGACCTGGAGATTGACCTTGAAGAGCTGGGATACGACAGGACAGGATTGAAACTTTACAGCCCGTTTATGGAAGATATGCAGGAATACCAGGAGTATGAGATTGGCTCACCTGTTAATGTGCCTGCTCAGTCAGGGTTGATATTGATTCTTGAGTAGTTGGTTCTCCAGAAGGCATTGAGGAATCTATGATATGGCTCCAGAAGAGCCAGAGAGAATAGCCGATAAATGGTTTTCAATACCGATTCCGCGGCAACGGTATTTGGATAATTTACCGGGTTTCCTTGCCGCGGAACTTAGTGTATTGTCATCCTTCTGGGTATTTTCTTAATCCCCTCCGGGGATTCTGATATTCAAATAAATTGCTATTCCATCGCCTTCTTAAGGGCCCGTGTAGTGGTATAATATTTTACAAGCATATTGGGAACTTCCCAATCGGGGAGTTTTCCTTTTTTCAGATAGTCAAGAAATTTTTCAGTTACCTGGCCAAAATGTGCCTCATGGCCAACTTTATATTTATCGGGGACATTTAGCCTCCATAAATCCTGAGCTGTCTTTTCAAAGGTGATACCTTCCCATTCCAGTCCTGCCAGAACACCCGGTAGCAGATCTGATATATCACCCTGGTGGGATTGAATGTATAAAGCAGGCTTGAAATCTTCTTCATCGCCCTGTTTAATAATAAGATCACACCTGCTACCCCTCATTATTGAATAATGAGTATCGCCTGTCCCTTCAGGCGCCTGGTATTTCCATTCAACGCTTACTTTTGCCCAGGTATCTTTAATTTTATATACTATTTCACCATTTGCATAGCAGTTCAGATTGCCATCCACGATATCTCCTTCCAGGTATCCGGGGAACTCCTCTGTGGCTGTTACCCTTTCAAATTCTTCCGGTGTCATTTTTGTCGGCCATCTTTTGCCCGAATAGATTTCTATATCAGAAGTATTAAGTGTTACACCGGGGTAACATTCCCACTGTATAAGATCTACCAGGTGGGTGGTAACATCAACAATTCCTTCCCCCTGCTGACGAGTGTCGAAGAACCATGGCGGTCTCTGTAATGCTACGCCCGAAACATACTTGAAGAAGTGATGAACGCTTTCCTTTGTTACTGCAGGATTGTCCGGAGTGCCATTTTCGAGCTCCCCGAAAAGTTCGGGAACCTGCGAAAGGGCTTTCTGAATCATAGTATTTATTTCGTAGCGTTCGGTCATTATATCATAAATCAGCACCCCTTTTTCGCGGGCAGTTTCGAAGGCCTTTTCAAGAACAGGATAGTCTTCAGGACTAATTACCATTGGCTTATCGGCCAGCACGTTAATACCTTCCTTAACTGATTCCAGGATGTAAGCACTCTTTTTTGCATTATTACCCGAAAGCACCACAACATTACCGGGTTTCTGCCTGAGCATTTCTTCAAAGAAATCCTCGCCACGATACACTTCTTCCATCCAGGCGGTAGGATTATCCCCCCTCTTATTAAAGGCATCAATGCGGGCCAGGTGAAGTTCCACATCAGGCCCATCCGGAGCAAATACATAAACCCTGTCAGATACATCCTTATACATATATTTCTGTACCAGTGCGGCATGGAAATGTCCGGGATCGAGGGTCATCAGTTGTACGTCGGGCATATTCTTATTTACTTTTTTATTATTGTTGCAGGCTGTTGCCACCAGGGCAAATGCAGCCAGGGTAAGGACCAGGATTTTCTTCATCTTATAATCCGTTAAAGTCTTTAAGAACCAGGTTGGTACCATAAGGTGCTCTCTGTACCCTCGATAACATCATATTGGCTTCGTCATTATTTCTGAACCTCTCTTTTTCCGGATCCCAGTAAAGTTTCCCTGGTATTTTCATGGCAATATGATTTACCAGGCAGGCAGAGCAGGATCTGTGCCCGATTTCTGCCGGGGCAATAGTCTCCTTCCTGCTTATTATTGAATCCAGCCAGTTAAGGTGTTGCTCCGGGCTTTCGTAAAGATGAATCTCGTCAGGGCCAATTACCGAGTCCAGTATCTTCCTGTCGGAGGCATCAATTGCTTCAAGATTGGTGTCAGGCTGTCCCGGATCGGAGGCGGTAACTTTTACTGCTCCTCTCGATACAAAGATCCAGCCTTCAGAGCCTTCGAATCTTACTCCGTTGGGATAAGATCCGCTAATATGCATTGTAACACCATTGGCATATTTTGAAGTTGTCCTGAAATCGCCATGAACATTCCAGAGGCCGCTTTTTGGGAAATCTGCGCTGCCTTCAACTTCAAGCGGACCGGTGTATTCTGTTCCCATTCCCCAGTGTGCTGTATCTATATGATGGGCGCCCCAGCCTGTTATCATACCTGCTCCAAACTGTTCGCACCTTAGCCACCCCGGCCTGCTGCCAATATCATCCTGCGAGTGAACACGCATTTCTGTATAATATACCTCTGGTGTAGATCCCAGCCACATATCATAATTAAGATTCTCCGGGACTGGCATTTCCGGTGCTTCAGGGCCTGATGGATCTCCTGGCAAACCAATATAGATTGTTTTTATATCGCCTATCCGGCCATTTCTTACCAGCTCGCAGGCTCTTTTAAACTGAGGCCATGGATTTACAGATCTTTGCTGCGATCCCATCTGGAATATTCTCCCTGTACGATGCATAATATTGCTCATCTGCCGTCCCTCCTCGATTGTAAGTGATGCAGGTTTCTGAAGATAAATGTCCTTGCCGGCAAGAGCAGCGTCAATAGCCGGCTGTGCATGCCAGTGATCGGGAGTGGAAATATGAACTGCATCAATGTTCTTATCCATTAACATTTCCCTGTAGTCCTGGTATAAATCTACGTTTACAAAGTTCTTCTTTCCCCTGTTTTTTTCGTACCAGCCAAGAACCCATTCCTTTCCTTTCTGCAATCTTATTTTATCGACGTCGGCAATAGCAATAACCCTGGTAATATCATGTTTTATGGTTTCGGGCAGGTCGTGTGTCATAGCTATCCGGCCAAAGCCAATCTGTGCAATATTAATCTTGTTGCTCGGGGCCGTTTTCCCAAATACCGTAGCGGGAACAATATAAGGCAGTATTATTGTTCCGGCAGCACCAGCTAAACCGGTTCTTACAAAATTTCTGCGTGATAAACTCTTATTATTTTTCATAAATCAGGCTTTTTAGTTTTGTGACAGATCTGATGTGCTAACATTGGAGTAGTCAGGTCCGGAGCCATCTCCGATGGCCCACTGTATCCCTCCAAGGATATGACGGGTAAAGTTTTCATCAGCATAATATTCAATCTTATGGCCCAGTGCTGTATAAAAGACCCGTCCTCCTTCAAACTCATGGTACCATGCCAGGGGGAAGTAGTTTCCGAATACCTCACCGGGATACTCAGACATCCCTGCATCGTTTAGTGTCCTCAGATCACCTGCAAGCAGGTAAGTAAGATCAGGGTTTAGGTGCTTCAGGTAATAAAATTCATCTTCCCATTTCCATGTATCACCCAGGAATTCGGTAGAAGGATGGTCATGGCGCAGAACCTTGATATCGAAAGCCTGAAGGGGAGGATGTCTTTCGAACTTGCCGCCCAGCATTGCCCAGAACCATGGCCATTCTCTTTCTGAGCCGCAGGCAGAATGAATTCCAACAATACCTCCCCCGGCATGAACATATCGTACAAAAGCCAGTTTCTGGTCGTCTGTTTCGAAAGTGATATTATTTGTATTTGAAAGTACAACACAATTATACAGCTTCAGATTAGATTCATTAATATCGGCTGGATTATCACTTACATCTACCAGGAAGCCATTTTCCTTTCCGAGTTTTTCAATTGCCTTTACGCTGGCATCAATGTTATCATGGATATATTTGTTTGCACCGCTTTCGTTCTTTGTATACACCAGGACCTTTATCTCTCCGGGGGTATTTGTTGAGCATGCTCCCATAATAAAAGCAAGTACTGCAAAAAAGAATACTAGTTTTCGTGTCATATCTATTGTTTTATAATTGTAATATCAGGCGGCCAGGCAAAATCGGTCCAGAGACTTTCTGCGGTTTCTTTATCCATTGTACCATCATAGATAAACAACCTGTATCTCTGGCTGTATTCATTCCCTGGCTTAAGTACCCAGGGCTCGTGTCGGGTAGGGCAAAATTCAAAATACATGTCACCTCTTCCGTTATTGCTGTCGACAGGCCATACTCTCATTGACTCAGGATGCCTGCGGTTGGCGGGTGAGGACATAAATATAATTCCTGACCTGGTCCCGTTTTGATAATTTCCGCTTACATCCACCCATCTTCCAAAAGAAGCATCTGCCTCTTCCCTGGTTTTTCCTTCGGATGTTAATACTCTGCTGTTGGTATTTGTCCATTCCTCCGTTGCCCTGAAGCCAATACCGCCCCCGTACCTGTAGGCATCAAGGATTACTTCGTCGTTGGTAGCACAACTTAATACCGAGGTATAGTCTACCATGTATGCTGCTTTACCGTAGCATGAATCAATATTATACACCCTGGTATCAAGAACCTCGTTAATGACTATTTTATTTTCGCCGGGGATATTAAATGCAATATGTTCCTGCAAAGCCTTGAATCCGCCAAAAACTTTACCTGAAGATGTTGAGATAAATGCTCCGAACCTTACCGTACCCTGCCCCAGGTTCAGGTTCCAGAAATCTATTTCCTGCTCCCTGAAATGAGTCTTTGCCCATGGGTTCCATATCCCGTAATGGTGATAATGGTCGGGGGGATTTATCCTGGTGAGAATATTACCTCCGGGTGCTAACAATGGATGGATATAGCCCGATCTTTTATAAATAAGTGCTACTCCTTCAGGAGGGTAATTTATTGCATGCCTGTAACCAAGCACCTTACTTCCGCTTTTTATAATGTTAAGATCTGAATCAGTGATAACTGCCTGAAGCTGATTTTCATAGTTTATGCTTCCGTACTGAAGCTGGTAGGTTCTGGTTTGGCCTGCTTCAGTAATGCCATCAAGTATCCACCATAGTCTTGGGTGCGAGCCATGCTCAAGCTGGCAATTTACAGGCACCCTTCCTGCTTCCGTCAGTTCATATAAGGATAAGGTGCTGTCATTCAATGGTATTGCAAGCGGAGAAAGATCTGCAGACAGAGGTGTATTATACCTTAGGTAAGCGCCTGATGAGACTTCAATTCTTGCTATTATCTCATCCTGCGAAAACAGGTGAAGAGAAACCAGGAAGCCAATAATTACTGATATAGACCTTTGCATGATTTATTACCCGAATTTAGCCATTATTTTCCTAAGCTTTCAATCTCGCTGATAAAAGCTCTTATGTTTTCTGTTTTTGTGCCGGGGGCCATTCCACCTCCTACCGACCAGATAACTCTTGCCGCTTCAGGTGTATTATTATATTCTCTTTTTATCCATGCCCGTACATCATCAGGTGTTCCCTGGCTCATTACATCCCTGGGGGGTATATTGCCCAGCAGAGTTACTTCTTCTCCGGCCAGCTCAAATATTTCCCTGTTGGAATGCTCGAATGAAAAGTTGAAAATATTTACATTCATTTCCTGCAGATGAGCAGCGGTAATAAGGCCATTTGCATCATTGTGCAGGCACCTTACAGGCAGCTTGCCCACATCAAATATCTCTTTTATATAGGGTAGCACGAAATCCCGGAATTCGTGTTCACCTACAAAGCCAATAATATCATCAAGTACAAGGAGTCCCTCAATTGAAGGAAAGCACTTTATCTGGTATTTCAGCCACGATATAATAAAGTCTGTGATTTGCCTTAGCAGAGAGTGTGTTTTTTCGGGATTCATCATCTGTGCCAGCATAAATTCTGTTGTTCCCAGCAGGAATGATGCTATATTATGAGGGCCGCGTGTAATGGCAAACCTGATATTATGTCCTGCATCAATAATTTCGGGCTCAAAGGTTTGCAGCCTTCCTATTATAAAAGGTAGCAGGCCGTCGGTCTTAACATCTGGCTTAACAAGTTTATCAAGCTCTTCGATATTGTTCAATACTTTTTCGGCATGAGGCAGGTTTGTTTCTGACCAAACCATGCGTGCCCCAAATGCAGATGGCTCGGTACACATGCCGTATTCGGACCAGAAACCCGGGATAAACCAGGTATCGGGAAATAATTTTAAAGCTTTGATGTTGGTTTCCCACCATTGCTTATCTGAGCTATAATATTCAATAGTTCTAATACCGTTCCATCCTGGCAGCCACGGGCTGTCAATTATAAAGCCTGTTGGTATATAGTCAATCTTTTCACCACTTATAAATGCCTTAAGATCATCCCATTGATTGTTTGTCATATTTGGCCGGAATAGGTGATTTGTAAATATACAAAACAAAATAACTGAAGGTGGAGAAATTATTATTTGTATGAGGGTTAAATGTTAAAGGTTAAATGTTAAATGTTAAAGGTTAAATGTTTTTGGTTTGTGAAAAGAGTACTTTTTCTGTAATTTCGTAATGCTGTATAATTTAAAATATGTGGGATGAAAGTTTCTCGTTTCGAAGACCTCGAAATCTGGCAAATTGCCAGAGAGTTATACAAATATGCTTATGAGCTTACATCAAGATCAATTTTTGATAATGATCGAAAACTCAGATCTCAGATGAGAGGATCATCCGGATCCATGGCTGATAATGTTGCAGAGGGTTTTGGGCGTGGAGGGAATAAAGAATTTTACAATTTCCTTTCAATAGCAAAGGGATCATCTGATGAGCTCCGAAGTCAGGGTTACAGAGCTAGTGATGTATTCTTAATTTCGAAGGACGAGTTTAATTACCTGATGGAAAAAACAGAACAATTTTCAGCTAAAACTACCAGGCTGATGATCTATCTTAAATCATCAGGGAATAAGGGTGTAAAATTTGATTAACTCCCACTAAGTCATAAACATTTAACACATAACGTTTAACTTATAACGTTTGAGGCTTCACTCTGCCAGTGCTGCTTCAAACTCGCGGTTCACCTGGTTTCGGTGATGTCCGCTGCTGCTCATATCCTTTTTATGACATATTTTACAATTATTATGAGTGCCAATTGTTCCGGCAAGGCCCTGGTATTGCATGGGCTGGATATTATCCCTGTGCCTGTCGTACTTATTATAGGCTCCGTATACAGCATGTGTTGAGCCATGGCAGGAGATGCACATCATACCCATATTATCGGTGCGGTTCCTGTAAAGAGCTGTAAATCCCGGAGCCCATTTATTGAAGGCTGTACCATCCCAGCCATCATTCTGTATATTGAAATTGGTATGACATCCCTTGCAATCAGGTTCCATTAACCAGGGTGTACGCGGGTTTATTTCTTCGGCAGATTCAACATATACCGGTATAAGGTTGGCTGATAACCTTGGCGAGGCTTCTTTTGATGCCTCCGCCTTAAGCAGGCCGAGAGCATGATCTTCTATGGAGCCATGGCAATTTGTACAGTCCAGGAAATCTGCATGCCTGCCTCTCATGCAGGTGGTATTGCCATCAGCTGTTGATGGATGGCACATATTGCAGGCTTCACCGTACAGGCCTGTCAGGTAATTGGCATGAAATCCGTGTATGGCACTTGAAAAATTCAGCACATCAGCTTTTCCGGGGGCTCCAAGGGCAGGATCGGCGTGGCACGACTGGCAAAGCATTGGTTTGCCTGCCTCAGCATCAGCCAGTAAAGTAGTATTGTTATACCTGTCGTGAGCAGCAAGTATGTTTTGCGAAGTTTCGTGAGACACACCCGATACATTATTCCATGCCCAGCCTCCTCCGTGGCAGTTTCTGCATCCCATCTCTGTGGATGTAGGTGCTACGGCCATGGTAGTGGCTAATTTTATGCCAGCTTCGTCTGTTGCCGTAAACCCGAAGAGGGGAAAGGGATTATACTTTCCGTCATCCCTGTAGGGGAGTACCGGGATCAGCTCTGCTGCGAACCTGTCTCCCCGTGCATTCATCTCCCCTTCCAGTCCAAAACCGGCAAGGCCTACACCATCCTCAAGGTTTACGCCGTAGGTAAGCTCATCATAATCCCAGAACCTGGAGTGCTTCAGGGGATTTGAGTGTTGCTCCTCAACTTTGTATCTTATACTTATACCTTCAGTAATAATCTGCGGTTTTGCCCCTCTTTTTACCAGCTGGGCATTAAAGGTATTGGCCGGGGGAAGGAAAGAAAAATATTTCTCATCATCTGATATACAATGCATGCCCAGATCGTTCCAGACAAGCAATACGTAATCGTCGTTTATAATATCAAAAGGAGGCACTTCGTGACTTAACTCAGAAGGAGTATATGCTTCATCATCAATTACTTCTTTGCCTGCCAGTTCTTGATAAAGATAGGCAGCCAGTGCCTTCTTTTCAATTTCGGTACCGGCGAAGGGAGGCATATATGTATTTACCTTGCCCATCCCCGTAAGCTGGGCTTCAATACCTCTCATTGTCAGTTTGTCGATCTTGTTTTTTACGCCATTGTATCCATTATTGGTGTGACAGCTCAGACACTGGAACCTGTAAATCTCGTCACCCGCTTCTAATATATTATCATCTGTAATTTCCTTAACCCTGGTCCATTTTGATACAGAAAGAAAACCCGCTTCGTTTATCTGAGGTATGTCAGCAGGCCTGATTCCATTGGAATACATTTCACCGTATATCACATAAGGTTTTCTAGCTATTTCCCTGAGGTATTCATAACCTCCCATCCATGCAAAAGTTATTGCCACCAGTACAAAAACGATTATCTTTTGTGCCGATCCTTTAATGCGGACAAGAGTAAAGAGGCCAAGTCCGAATAATGCTATAGATGTATAAATAAGTATTTTAAGGAAAATATGTCCTTCAGGGTTAAAATGGAATACATTCATAAATGATTCCGTCTCAATAACATTTATATAAAAGAATCCGGAAACTGCCAGTACAAGCAGTGGATAGTACATCCATTTTGCACAGTACCTGAATATTCTCTGGCGTAATTCAAGGTCTTTTCTGAAGGCAGCAGTAATAAGTCCGAAAATACCGGCAATAATTATTGCAATGGAGGTTCTGAAAATAAGTGATGGGAAATAATTGGGATTAAAAAATCCATGCCAGAAAGAACCGGTTTCAACCCATTTCCCGGGTGTAAGCATAAAAGCCAGGATCCCATTTATTATTACCATACTTAACCAGGCAAAAATAAAATAGAGCCATCCCGCTATCATGTGGTTTTTTCTGCTCATTTTCTCCCACCTGTAATGGTAAATAAGGAGAGCAACAATCTCACCTATAAAGAAAACCCATTCTATTGCCCATCCGAAAACAAACTCGTGAATTAATATCGATGTAGCTGCAGGGTTTACCAGGGCGATAATAAACCATATTCCAACTCCTGATACGCCTCCAAATACCATGGTTAACAGAAGGAAGAACCAGGTATGAGATTTAACATATCCCAGGAGGGCATTGTCGTTTTCCATATATGCTTTTCTCTCGGTCAGTACCAGGAATAAACCACCTCCAACCGCGAGGTGAGAGATTACTACGTGAAGGATTGCTATAACAGCTATCAGCAGTGAGCCACCACTTTCGGGGATATACCAGATAGGATAATTCATGACTTCTCAGTTTTTTCAGTTGCAAGACGATACATATAATAAAGAAGGTATAAGCCAATGGCAAAAACAAGCAGAAAGGCTATAAGAGGTGATATTTTATTTACAACTTCCAGCGAGCCGGGATGGAAGATATCCTTCAGCCAGGCTGCCCTTAAGAATTCGCGCACAATAATCATCAATAGCATTATTACCAGCAGGTGAACCAGGGTAGCGTTAATTTTATTCCTGAATGCCGATAAAATCATACTGGCAGTCATTAAGATTCCAAGCATCAGGATTATGGTTGCAGTTATTGAACCTCCCATAAAGGTCATCCATACCTCTTTCGGGTTTGATAACCAGAACCAGATTCCTATACCTGCCTGTATCAGTGTGAGCCAGGCAAACCTTCTCATATTAAGCTTAATGCTTACCTGGTCTGTATCCGGATCGGAGCTTTTGAATTTTGTATATACTGCAATTCCAAGCGAAGCAACTGAGAGAGCCGCAATAATAAAATGCAGGTAACGGGGCCATAATGATGGTTCACCAAAGTTTAGCGAACTACCACCCGGCTTTTCGTGGTAAATACTCCAGCCCGATGGATTAATTGCCATTGTGGAGTTGTTAACGTACATAAAAGCAATATATAAGAGCAAAACTGAAGATACCACCAGGCCCCCCCTGGCAAAACCCGGGGAAGTGTCAGATTTTTTAATATATATATATGATGAATAATATGCGATAATTAAAACTGGTATTACCAGTATCCAGGGAAGAGCCATAATTATAGAGGAGCTGTAAAACAGGTGCCCATATAAAACCTGTACAAATAAAAGTGGAGGCACACCCAGGTTTATAGCCAGGGCAAGCAATACAGGGAGGTTTGAATATGATGAGATTTTCCTTTTCTTAATAAGATTATCCCATATAGCCAGCAAACTACCACCCAGAACCAGGTTCATCAGGATCAGGTGCAGGAGAAAGGTAACTACTAAAAGAACCTGAAACCACAACCAGTGAACAGGCAGTGACTCAGGTGCAGGAATCTGATTATACATAGCTTAAGTTATTAGGTTTTTTTTAAGTTTTGTTAAATTAACCATAATCAAATATTTTACCAAGAAAAGATATGCTGTACCAGATCATGTTTTTCTGTGTTTAACAGCAATATGACTTTATAAGCTTAACTATATTATCTAAATTTGGTAAACCTATATACTAACCAATTTATTTACATATTATGGCAGATTTTATATATGAATACCCGTTTCAGATCCAGAAAGATGAAACAGAATACAGGCTTGTTAGTAAGGACTATGTAAGTGTAACGGAGTTTAAGGGAAGGAGAATCCTGAAAGTCGAGCCTGAAGGTCTTGAATTACTGGCTAAAGAGGCTATCACGGATGTAAGCTTCCTTATGCGACCAACTCACCTGGCAAAGATTAAGAGAATCCTGGAAGATCCTGAAGCAACAGATAACGATAAGTTTGTTGCCTGGATAATGCTGAAAAACCAGGTTATATCAGCAGCTGGAGAGCTTCCTTCGTGCCAGGACACCGGGACTGCCATTATAATTGGGAAAAAGGGTGAAGATGTTTATACGGGCGTAAATGATGCAGAATTCCTTTCAAGGGGTGTATTTGAGATTTATAAGGACAAAAACCTGCGCTATTCGCAGATAGTCCCCCTGTCAATGTTTGAAGAGAAGAACTCGGGGAGTAACCTGCCTGCACAGGTTGATATATATTCCCGGCCGGGAGATACCTACGAGTTCCTGTTTATTACCAAGGGAGGAGGATCAGCAAATAAAACTTTCCTCTACCAGCAAACCAAGTCCCTGCTTAATGAAGAGAACCTTACAAAATTTGTAAAAGAGAAGATCAAGGATCTTGGTACTTCTGCCTGCCCTCCTTATCATCTGGCCCTGGTGATTGGTGGCACCTCGGCCGAGGCAAATCTTAAAGTTGTAAAAGAAGCATCGGCTGGATACCTGGATCACCTGCCCACAACAGGAAATGAGAGCGGAAGGGCTTTCAGGGATATTGAGTGGGAAAGGAAAATTGAAAGAATATGCCAGGAATACGGCGTGGGTGCACAGTTTGGAGGAAAGTACTTTGTACATGATGTAAGGGTAATACGTATGACCAGGCATGCTGCATCGTGTCCTGTTGGAATGGGAGTAAGCTGCAGTGCCGACAGGAATATAAAAGCAAAAATTACCGGGGAAGGAATTTTCCTGGAGAAGCTCGAAAGGGAACCACAGAAATATATGCCTGCTAAAGCACCTGAACTTGATAAGCCAGTGGAAATAAATCTCGACAGGCCAATGAAGGAAGTGCTCGCAGAATTGTCAAAATACCCGGTTAAAACAAGGGTAAATCTGAGCGGCACCCTTATTGTTGCACGCGATATGGCCCATGCAAGAATTAAGCAGATGCTGGACGAAGGCAAGCCAATGCCGGATTATTTTAAGAATCACCCGGTTTATTACGCCGGTCCGGCCAAAACACCGGCAGGGATGGCATCAGGAAGCTTTGGCCCGACAACTGCAGGTCGCATGGATCCCTATGTCGATCTTTTCCAGAGTCTTGGAGGATCGATGGTTATGCTTGCAAAGGGAAACAGGTCACGGCAGGTAATAGATGCCTGTAAGAAATATGGTGGATTCTACCTTGGCTCAATCGGCGGACCGGCAGCTGTTCTTGCAAACGACAATATAAAATCTGTTGAAGTTGTGGATTTTGAGGAACTGGGAATGGAGGCAGTTCGTAAGATCAGGGTTGAAAACTTTGCAGCTTTTATTCTTACCGACGATAAGGGGAATGATTTCTTTGATGAATATAACAGATAAGCTGCAAGGCTGCCGGCCGGCAGCAATGTAAAAATTATACAGCTAAAGGGGTGTAGGATCGCTGCACCCCTTTTTATTTAAGATATTCCCTTGTTGTTAGGATTTTAGCATAGCTCCTCAGGCTTGAGAGGGTAGAATAATGAACATCTTCTGCTTTGATGATACGATCCCCGTATTTCAGGTCACGGGTTGTACATGCATCATCAATAACAGTACATGTATATCCCAGATCATAAGCTGCCCTGGTGGCTGCTTCAACACACATATGAGTTTGCATCCCGCAAATTACCAGGTCTTTGATACCCAGGCTCTTCAGATAACTATCCAGGTCTGTACCCTTAAATGAGTTAATTTCACTTTTTGTTATAATCTTTTCGTCTTTAAGTGGTAGTACAATATCGTTTACAGACCCTCCGGGTTCATAATTATGCCTGACAAAGATAACAGGGAACTCTTTTTCCCTGAAGCTATTAATAAGGGTAAAGGCATTCTCTGCTGCATCTTCAGGATTAACAAGCGGCACATCTCCGCCGGGGAAGTAGAAATCCTGTATGTCGATAACCAGAAGAGCCGTATTCCTGTTCTGAGAAAATGCAGAAACAATAAATACACTGAATGCCATCATTAAAAGGAGTTTCTTTATCATAATTTTCGTTCTTGTATTTATAGATTCTTAATTCAAAACTTCTACCTCCAGGCTAAGCAGTGCAGGAGCATGTCCCTGACTTAATAAGTCATCTCTTACCACTCCTTACTCACTTCAACCCTATTCTTTCCTTATTGTTCGATTTCCTCACAACTTCGCCGACTCTTCTTTGTCTTGTCTCCTCTCTTTTAGCTGCTTCAATCCACCTTATGCACATATTGCGGTAGCTTCTCGGCTGTACGAGAAAGAAATCCCGTGCCACTTTATTTGTTTTAAGGGCATTAACCAGTGAGAGCGGAAGTTCAAGATCAAGGGAATTGTCAGGTGTTTCCAATGCAAGTTCAGGTTTCTCCATTAACTCACTGTACCTTTCCATCCCTGCAGGCATCATTTTACCTGCAGCTATCATCCTCTCAGCCCTGTGAATGTTACTTTCCGACCAGCTGCTGCCCTGCTTCCGTGGAGTGAATCTCTGGCAATAGGAGATCTCGTCAACCTTTTTTACAATGCTGTCTATCCAACCGAAACAAAGAGCTTCCTCAACTGCATCATCATAAGGGATTCGTGGGCGGCAGGTATGTTTCTTATAATATAAAAGCCAGATTTCATTACTGCTATTATGATTATTCCGGAGCCACTCTCTCCATTCCTGCCTGTTCCTGAAATATTTAATTTCATCTACTCGCATATCGCTTCTTCCTGATACAATTTACAACAAAAGAACTTCAGCGCAATAAATTTTTCCTGCCACGAACCGGATTTATATTTTTGCCTTGTCTAATACCTGAATAATTATGATATTCATATAATGAAAATTCTATTCAGCGGGATTTATATCCCTTTATTTTTCGGCTTTATCGTTCTTGCCTTAACTGGCTGTGTTAGAAGCAACGGAGGGGAAAGTGAGCAGATTTATTTCCTGACAGGTTCTTATTCACCTGCTTCCGAACCCGGGGTACAATTACTGGCATATAATCCAGCCAGTGAAGAGATTGTTAGAATAAGTCAGTCACCAGCCGGGATAAATCCTTCTTTTCTTGCATGGTCAGGAGATAAAGGGCTGGTATATGCAATAAACGAAATAGCAGAAAAGGATTCCCTGCCGGGCGGTGCTGTAACAAGCTTAAAATTGAATAAGAAAGCCGGTAGCCTTAATCTGGTAAAGGAAACAAGAATAAGCGGGGGCGGGCCATGCCATGTAAGCATTGCCGGAGACACAAAATCACTTTTTATTTCAAACTATGGCGACGGATCATTATCAGCTGTAAAGCTCGACAGGGAAGGATTGCCTTCAGAAGAGTATTTATCGCTTTCTTTCGGTGATTCAGGCACAGTGTCGCATGTTCATATGGCTATTTCAATCCTGGGCAATAAAAAGTTATTAGTATCAGATCTCGGGCTCGACAGGCTTACAGAGTTTGACCTTGAAGAAGAGGAGGGAGAGTATTCTATTTATGAGTCGCGAATAATTAACTTCCTTCCCGGATCAGGGCCCCGTCATTTTGTATTTGATTCTGTAAACAGCCTGCTTTACGTGGCAAATGAATTAAGTTCGGAGGTGGAAGTATTTAGAAGGGACCAGGATATTTACCGGCGTATTGCAAAAACCCGAACATTGCCGGCTGTAATTGATGCAGAAAACTATTGCTCTCATATTGCAATGTCGCCCGGAAGAAAATACCTTTATGTCGGCAACAGGGGTCACAACTCTATTGCAGTGTTTAGTCTCAATAAGTCAGGTGAGCCGGTTTTTAAAACTGCTGTTGATTGTGAGGGCGACTGGCCGAGGCATTTTGCAATAAGTCCGGATGGTAAGATAATGATAATAGCAAACCAACGTTCAGGCAATATTACAGTTTTTAAAATTGATCCGGAGTCAGGAATTCCTTCATATTCAGGTATATCCTATGATATTGAGACTCCGTCATGCATATTATTTATAGACTAAAGCGCAGTTTATGAGCAATAAATCAAAGCAGGAAGCTATTATTAAAAACCTGGAAAGAGAAGGCAGGGGCAAGCTGGCTGTAATTACAGGGGCTAACAGTGGTATTGGTTTTGGTGCCGCATGGCTTCTTGCATCAGCCGGTGTTGAAGTGGTTATGGGATGCAGAAACCTTGAAAAAGGGGAGATAGCAAGATCAAAAATACTGGATGATTTTAGTGATGCCCGCCTGCATCTTATAAAGATTGATGTTTCAGACCTGGCTTCAGTAAAAGCTGCTGCAGGGGAGTTTAAGTCGAAGTTCAGTAAACTTGATATACTGATTAATAATGCCGGGATAATGATGACTCCTTACAGTAAAACTCCTGATGGCTTCGAAAAACAATTTGGGACCAATCACCTGGGGCATTTTGCACTTGTTTCCCACCTGATGGATAAAATACTATCAACCTCAGGATCAAGAATTATTACAATATCCAGCATCGCACATTTTAAGGGCGTCATAAACTTCAACAATCTAAATTCGGAAAATGGCTATATAAGAAAAGTAGCTTACAGGCAGAGTAAGCTTGCAAACCTCTTATTTGCTTACGAGCTCGACAGGAGGTTTAAGGCTGCCGGCAAAAATGCAATGGCCCTGTCAGCTCATCCCGGCATAACATCCACAAACATTGTTAAACTGCCCGGGCCGGTAGCAAAATTGAAAGAGCTGGTTTTAATGAGCACAATCAAGGGCTCCCTGCCTACAATGATGGCTGCCCTGGATAAAAATCTTGGTGGAGGAGAATTAATCGGACCTGATGGTAAGTGGCAGATGTTTGGCTTACCTGCAGTGCGAAGATCATCAGCTTCTTCCTATGATAAGGATATATGGTTGAGATTATGGGAAGTATCTGAAGAGCTCACCGGAGTGAAGATCAAAATATAAAATTGATATAATGAAGAAATCACTTTTTCTCATACTTACTTTAATAATTACACTGCTGATTATTATCTCTTTAGTAAAGAAGGATCAGTATGTGGTACTGGTTTCAATGGATGCATTCAGGTGGGATTATGTTGATATATATAATACACCGGTGCTCGATGCCATTGAAGCAGAAGGAGTGCATGCAAAAAGTCTTATCCCGGTGTATCCTTCCAAAACATTCCCAAATCATTATACCCTTGCAACCGGGCTTTACCCCGACAAACATGGTATAATAAGTAATACCTTCTGGGATGATGAGCTTCAATATCTCTACAGGATAGGCGACAGGGATGCTGTTGAGAACGGGGATTTTTATGGAGGCGAACCTGTGTGGACAACAGTTGAAAAGAATGGCATGCTCTCTGCCTCAATGTTCTGGGTGGGGTCTGAAGCTCCGATAAATGGTCACCAGCCAAAATACTGGAACACCTACGACGAATCTGTTCTTTTTGAAGCACGGGTTGATTCTGTTTTACACTGGCTCAGCCTGCCAAAGAAACAACGGCCACAATTTATTACCCTGTATTTCCAGGAACCCGACGGGGTTTCTCATGATTTTGGTCCTGTATCACATGAGACCGACTCTGTGGTAAGATACCTGGATGGAATACTGGGCAATTTAAGGGAAAGAATAGAAGATTTAAATATAGGAAAAAGGGTAAACCTGGTAATCGTATCTGACCATGGCATGGCTGAAGTCGATTCATCAAGGGTAATTAACCTGACCGACTATATTCCAGGAAACCTTATTGAACACTATACCGGTGGTAACCCCTCCATCCTGGTTGATCCACTTGATGAGTACCTTGATTCAGTAGAGCTACTGTTGAACAGGATACCCCATGTAAAAGCATGGTCTGCAGAATCAATGCCTGGTCATTATAATTATGGTAAAAACCCGAGGTTTCCAGGACTGGTTGCCGAAGCTGACAGCAGCTGGAGTATTATAGCAAGCGACCGTCCCGGCTATTCAATGAGAAGTAAGGGTGCGCATGGCTATGATCCGGCTAATACTGATATGCACGGAATATTTTACGCTCTTGGCCCGGCTTTTAAAAAAGGCTATTATGCACAGTCACTTCATAATACAGATATCTATAATATAATATGCCATATACTGGACCTGGTGCCGGCCGACAATGACGGTGACCCGGGAAGGATAAAAGATATTTTCCGATAAAGATATTTTTTCTTTTAAAATATTTATATATTTGTTCGGTATATTACGAACAGAATGATAGATAAGGAGATAATTCCTGAGAACCAGGTAAGGATGGCCCGCTTTGCAAAGGCACTTGGGCACCCAATAAGAATATATATTCTTGAGCTGCTGTCGAGGCAGAGTTGTTGCTATAGTGGCGACCTGTCGGAAGAGCTACCTATTGCCAAATCAACACTCTCGCAGCACCTTAAGGAGCTGAAGGAGGCCGGTCTGATACAGGGCGAGATTGAAGCTCCACGCATTAAGTACTGTCTTAATCGTGATAATTGGATTGAGGCAAAGCTTCTTTTCAGGGATCTGTTTAAATAAAATTTTTTAATATGAATGTTCGTTATTAGGCGAACAACTAACAAGCATTATTATGGAAATTAAAGTACTGGGTACAGGATGCCCGAAATGCAAAACACTTGAAAAGATTACGAGGTCGGCTGTAGCAGATCTTGGTATAAAGGCTGAAATTGTCAAGGAAGAAGATATTATGAATATTATGTCATATGGAATTATGCATACACCCGGGCTGGTAATAAACGGAAAGCTTGTTATGTCGGGACGGCTGCCTACGGAAAAGGAGGTTAAAGAATTAATAAATAATAATATTTGATATGAAGTCTATGAAGTTTTTATTTATTACAATGGTCCTGCTTTCTTCAACATTTTGTTTAAGAGGGCAGGGAGAGTCTGAACAGGTAAACCAGGATTCAAAGGTAAGCGTTTATTATTTCCATAATGAACGCCGTTGTGTAACCTGTCTCGCGGTCGAAAAAGAATCAAAGGAGATTGTAAAATCACTTTATAATGACAGGGTGGAGTACAAGGTATATAACCTTGATGGCGAAAGAGGTAAAGCCCAGGCTAAGAAACTTGGTATTGCAATGCAATCGCTGCTTGTTGTAAAAGGTGATAAGGTAGTAAACCTTACAGTTGATGCTTTCAGGTTTGCAAAGAGTAATCCTGAAAAGCTGAAGGTAATAATGAAGGAAAAGATAGATGATCTTCTGTAGGACCCGGCAGGCTTATGGATGAGATACTGAACAATATATTGGGAACCAGCTCACTACCTGTTGTATCGGCTTTTGTACTTGGATTGATGACAGCAATCAGTCCCTGTCCGCTTGCTACGAATATAACAGCAATAGGATATATAAGCAGGGAGGTTGAGAGCAGGAACAGGGTATTTTTACGCGGACTCCTCTATACGCTGGGAAGAGCAATTGCCTACACTGCTCTTGCTTTTATCCTGTATATTGGTGCCGATCAGCTTAAAATTTCTGGCATATTTCAGCAATATGGAGAAAAGATTATTGGCCCCCTTCTTTTCTTTATCGGGTTTATGATGCTGGGTATAGTCAGGATCAATATACCATTATTCGATAGTCTCTTTAAAAAGGAGGATAGAAGGGTCAGATCGGGTTTTGATGTCCTTTTTCTCGGAATTATTTTTGCCCTGGCATTCTGTCCCTATAGCGGAGTATTATATTTCGGCATGCTCATTCCTATGTCAATTACCTCTGCATCGGGTTTATTGTTACCTGCCGTCTTTGCACTTGCCACAGGTCTGCCGGTAATAATTATTGCATGGCTGCTTGCTTATACTGTATCAGGTGTTGGAACACTTTATAATCGTCTCAAAGTATTTGAATACTGGTTCAGAAGGATAGTTGCTGTGCTGTTTATGGGTGTAGGAATATATTATATAATTGTGATTTTTTTATAGAATCTGGATTCGGGAATTAACCCTGGATTCAGATAAGCAGTTAATTTATTAAGTAAGATGGACCTTAGAAAAGAACTCCGGATATTAGCCTGGATAGTAGCTGTTTTTTTAACCGCTTTCTTTCTCCCGCTTGAGAAAGACAGTTTTAATACTGCCATTATTGCTATGTTCGACCTGGCAAAGTGGTACGCACGTGAGCACGTTGTACTATGTCTTTTGCCAGCATTTTTTATTGCAGGTGTAATATCGGTTTTTGTAAGCCAGGGATCTGTGCTGAAATATTTTGGAGCTGGTGCAAGGAAATGGCTTGCATATACAGTGGCATCCGTATCAGGTACAATACTGGCAGTATGCAGTTGTACTATACTTCCTCTTTTCTCAAGTATCCATAAAAGAGGTGCCGGACTTGGACCTGCAATAGCCTTTCTATATTCAGGCCCTGCCATAAATATCCTGGCTATTATTTTAACAGCCAGGATACTGGGTTTTGAAATGGGTGTCGCACGTATTATTGGAGCTGTTGTGTTTGCCATAGTAATAGGATCGCTTATGTCGTTAATCTACAATAAAGAGGAGAAGGAAAAGAAGGCAGAGCAGATGAATTTCCCTGAGATGCCGGAAAAAAGACCTTTATGGAAAACGGCCTTTCATTTCTTTACACTGGTGCTTATACTGGTTTTTGCAAACTGGGGAAGACCTTCAGAAACTACCACCTCGGGAGCCTGGCTGTGGATCTGGTCTAATAAATGGCTTATAACTTCTGTTATATCGCTGGCACTGGTATATTCATTAATATTTATTCTGAAGATAAACTGGCTATGGGTTTCAGGTGCAGTATTGTTAACAGCTGTATCGGCATTTCTTACTTCAAGCCCCATGATTACAGTGCTTGTAGCAATTTCCGGCTTAAGCCTGCTAACCCTTTTTGATAAGAATGACCCGGATAACAGGGAATGGACCCTTTCATCGTGGGACTTTGCAAAGCAGATAATGCCTTTGCTTGCTGCAGGCGTACTTATTGCAGGCTTTTTACTGGGATCTACTCATGGCGATACCTCGATTGCAGGAATTGTTCCTGAGAAGTGGGTGAGCGGACTTGTGGGAGGTAACTCGGTGTTCTCAAATTTCTTTGCCTCAATTGTAGGCGCATTTATGTACTTTGCAACACTGACAGAAGTACCTATCTTGCAGGGACTTATGGCAGCGGGGATGGGAAAGGGTCCGGCACTTGCCTTACTCCTGGCAGGACCATCACTTTCGCTTCCGAATATGCTCGTAATAAGGGGAGTTATCGGAACAGGAAAGACTGTTGTTTATGTAGTGCTCGTAGTTATTATGGCGACCTTATCAGGTCTTATTTATGGAATGATTTAATTACCAACCTTATATATCTATGGAAACAAAATTTAACAAGCCCGGCTTTATCGGCGGAGGCAGAATCACAAGAATTATTTTACAGGCTTTTGCTAACAGATCTGTAAAATTTGACTCTGTACTGGTTGTTGAACCTGACCTTGATGTATTGACCAGCTTAAAGAGCGATTTCGAAGGAATAATATCAGTCACTCCTGATGAACTGGCATCCAGGTCTGATCTTATATTTATTGCTGTACACCCGCCTGCTGTAATGGAAGTTGTTCAGAAAATATCCGGCAAAACCCTGAACAGTGCTGTTATAATTTCACTTGCTCCAAAGATTACAATTGAAAAGTTATCCGGTATTCTGACAAATAATGCAATAGCCAGAATGATACCCAATGCAACATCCTTTATTAATGAAGGATATAACCCGATTTCATTTTCTGAATCTGTATCACAGGAGCTTAAGGCAGATCTTCTGGCTTTGCTCGGGGTAATGGGAGAAACCTTTATCGTTGACGAAAGTAAATTGGAAGCTTATGCTATTGCCTCTGCAATGCTGCCTACATATTTCTGGTTTCAGTGGCGCAAGATGGAAGAAATTGCAGTTATAACCGGTTTCAGCGATAAGGAAGCAAAGAAGCTGGTTCATACTACTCTTGAGAAAAGCCTGAGATTGTATTATGAATCGGCTTTGTCTGCAGAGGAAGTTATTGACCTGATCCCGGTAAAACCAATTGGTGAGCATGAAGGAGAAATTGAGAATATCCTTGAAACGAAACTGCTGTCGCTGTTTAATAAAATTAAACCCTGAAAACAGGTACTGGTATGCCAACAAATTTGTTAAACTCATGTTTTAATTGAAACAACTCTGATAAAATGAGAATACTGGTACTGTGTACGGGGAATAGCTGCAGAAGCCAGATGGCGCATGGCTTCTTAAAATCATTCAATAATAGTCTGGAAGTAGCATCTGCCGGAACCGAAGCATCAGGTAAATTAAATATCAAAGCCGTTGAAGTAATGGCAGAGCTTGGAGTCGATATAAGCAAGCACAGCTCTGATCCCGTTGAAATGTACCTTGACCAGAACTGGGACTATGTAATTACTGTATGCGGTGGGGCAAATGAAAACTGCCCCTTCTTCCCCGGTAAGGTAAAATACAGGATGCATATAGGCTTTGATGATCCATCCTATGCAGAAGGAACAGAGGAATTTATTCACTCAGAATATATAAGGGTAAGGGATGAGATACACAGAGCATTCCGTAAATTTTATGAAGAGGAATTGATGTAGCGATGAGTTGATGTGACAATTAGTTGATGTGACAATTAGTTGATGAAAATATGTAGATATGAAGGACGAGTATAAGGACAATATCATAGTTAACCTGACCTTTGAATTTGCACTGAATATTATTGATTTTTGCGAGATGTTAAATAAGGAAGGGAAATTTGAAATTTCAAAGCAGTTATTACGATCTGGTACTTCTATAGGTGCTAATGTAAGAGAAGCCCAGAATGCAGAAAGCAGGTCAGATTTTATTCATAAGCTTAAGATCTCAGCAAAAGAAGCTGAGGAGACAGAATATTGGTTATTGTTATGTAAGCACTCAGATCATCTTTCTTCACCAGGGGAATTAATCTCTGAACTGGAACCAATTAAAAAGGTTATTACAAAAATTATATCCTCAAGTAAATCAAAAATATAGTTTCCAGATTGTAAAATTGTCTCATCGTAAAATTGTCTCATTGTAGAATTGTCACATCGCAAAATTGTCTCATTACCAAATTAACAAGCCATGCCTTCAAAACCACGTTTAAAATTTCTTGATCGTTACCTGACTTTATGGATATTCCTGGCTATGGCTGCAGGAGTTCTTTCGGGTTACTTCTTCCCGCCGATCGCTGATTTCTGGGATTCGCTTAAGCCCTCACCCGAAAGCACAACGAATATCCCGATAGCCCTCGGGCTTATTCTGATGATGTATCCACCCCTGGCAAGGGTCAGGTATGAGGAACTTGGTGATGTATTCAGAAACAGAAAGGTTCTGCTTATTTCACTTATCCAGAACTGGCTAATCGGACCTGTGCTGATGTTTGCCCTCGGAATTTTATTTTTTAAGATATTCCCGGGTGAGAATAATTCGAACCTGCCATATATGTATGGTATAATTCTTATTGGCCTTGCAAGGTGCATTGCCATGGTTATTGTGTGGAACGATCTTGCGAAGGGAGACACCCAGTATGCTGCAGGCCTTGTAGCATTTAATTCAATTTTCCAGGTACTTTTCTTTTCCCTCTATGCCTACCTCTTTATTGCCGTGATGCCGGGATGGTTTGGCATTCCTACAAACGATGCGGTTGAGAATATAACAATCGGGCAGGTTGCTGAAAGTGTGTTTATTTACCTGGGTATTCCGTTTATTGCCGGTTTTTTGACAAGATTTATTCTTACAAGGATTAAGAGCAAGGAGTGGTATCATACGCGGTTTATACCAAAGATCAGCCCGCTGACTCTTATTGCTCTTCTCTTTACGATATTTATAATGTTCTCGCTTAAAGGAGAGTATATTATTAAGATACCCCTTGATGTGGTTTTAATAGCTATTCCTTTACTGGTATACTTCCTTCTTATGTTTCTTCTGTCGTTCAGGCTCAGTAAAAAGATTGGGGCTCCTTATAAACAGGCTACAACACTTTCTTTTACGGCTGCCAGTAATAATTTTGAACTGGCAATCGCAGTGGCAATTGCAATATTTGGCATGAATTCAGGAGAGGCCTTTGCCGCTGTAATCGGACCGCTGGTAGAGGTGCCGGTAATGCTTGGGCTGGTTCATCTTGCTTTAAGATGGAAATATTAAAAAAAGGTGCCCCGATGGAGCACCTTTTAAATCAGCTATTTACCAATTTATTATTTTGATG
This sequence comes from Marinilabiliaceae bacterium, assembly GCA_036350795.1. Lineage (GTDB taxonomy): Bacteria > Bacteroidota > Bacteroidia > Bacteroidales > VadinHA17 > JAUVKT01. Next base: position 12,626 of record JAZBNV010000117.1, on the reverse strand, counting down.
TTACAAGCGTCCTGCTAACTGTTGGAGCAGTCCACTTGCTGGCGGGCATATGATCATACATCATGCTGTTTGCGCCGAATGTAAGAGTCTTGGCATCGTATCCCAACAGGCGGAGGTAAGCAGCCATATAGGCACTTGTTTGTCCGGTGTAGCAATAAACCACAATAGTTTTGTCGGTTGGGAGTGTCTTAAGGTCTTTTGCCAGTGTAAAAGGATCTTCTGCCGGCTCATAATTAACTGAGTTTGGAATATGTCCAACCAGGTAATGTTCCTCAGACCAGAAGTTAATTATAAAGTAATTAGGGTTATCATAGAGTCCTCCCATTACTGTTGCTGCATCAGTTGTGCATGTAAATCCTTCGGCAAAAATCTTGTCAAGGCGTGCATCCAGTATAGCTTCTCCGTCTTCTGAACCTTCGTCAATGCTTGGAAGATTACCTGCGGCCGGTTTTGCCGGAGAGGCTGTCTGTACCATTGAAGAAAAATAGTCATCACTGATCTTACCGGTCCATTTGTCATAACCAGCTTCTGTTGACCAAGAACTCATTCCGAACTTAAGTGATTTTGCGTTTGTGTAACCGGCAACCCTGATAAGAGCTGTGCTCCATGCAGCAGATTGTCCCGAATAACAAACAACATAAATCTCCTTATCCATAGCAACAGAATTTGTTTCAAGGTACTGGAGCAGAAGCTTATGGTCGGGTACGTTTACAGCTCCGGTAATATGACCGGCAGCATAATCATTGGCTGATCTGATATCTACAATCAGCATATTAGTCTGGGCAGTGATTTTATCGTCCAGGTCGGATGCTGTAATGTATGCCGGGATAGTTGCAGGAGTAATACTTGTTTCAATGTACTTAACAAGTTCTTCAGCCTGAACAACAGGATCATCTTTCTTACAGGATGATACCATAATCAGTACACCAAGTACACTAAATAATAGAATTTTTGACTTTCTCATAGTTAATTAATTTATTGTTTAAATGTTTATGTTCATAATAACCCCGCTTAAAGCGGAATATTTTAATTGCTTTCAGGTTATTTTGACAGCCAGCCTGAGATAACAGGCCTGTCGTCAAGTGTTATATGGCCTGTTGAAGATTGCATCCATGTCTCGGTCAGGTTCTCATCAAGCAGGTAAAGTTCTTTGTTAACAAATTGTCCGTTTTCAAATCTGATATGGCAGTTTTTGGAGCATGTACCTTCACCTGATTCATTGGTCCTGTTTGTCCATAACTTGATATTATGAGGTGTGGTGTAATTAAACATCGGGAAGGCATCGAAATTATCATAGTCATCACCCGGTGTATAAACATCCCAGTTATCAGGGGCAGCAAGGGTTCTGCGTACAAGTGCGAGCTCGGTATTATGTCTTTCATCCGGATTCTGCAGCGGGTTAAGTGCTATCTTGAAGTCCAGGTAGTGTCCCATTCTTGCACCATCACCACCCACATGGCATGATCCGCAGGAATTATAATCCTGTGAATGACATACATGGCAGTTAAAATCATTGATATGAAATTCGTGGTAAATATTTGATTCTGAAATCGGGCCACCTTCGCTGTCGTTCTGATGACATTCAGCTGCTGTACAGCTCGGCAGGGCAGAATAATCATACCTGTGATCTACGGCTTCGCCTGTTCCGTGGATTTCGGTTTCGGTGTGGCAGTAGGTACATTTATTAAATCCTGCATCACCGATAAGGTGCACATCTTTTACTATGGTAGGATCCTGTTCAACACCCCATCCCATATATGCATGTCCGCCTCTTGAGGTATGGCAGCCGACACAGACTTCAATCATATCGGGTTCTTCTATAAACTGGTGCCCGCGGGCAAGTCCGCCTCCCTTAATCTTTGGGCGAACAATATGACAGTTACCGCATGTGCCATGGCAGGTTGCACAGTTGGCATTATAACCATCAATCTTATGCTGGGGAAGCTGGTCGAACTGGGCATGTCCTGTCAGTCCGCTTCTTTTTGTAACTTTATCTTTTTGACCAATTCCATTATGCAGGTTAGTCCCAAAATTATCAGTCAGGGTAGAATGACACTGAGCGCATTTGTCCTCATATTGCTCAGAAGGATGTCTTATAAAATCTCCCGAGTGAGCCTTTGTTTTATCTGATGTAAAGTCAACACCGTTGTGACACTTTGTGCAGGCCAGATCATGAACAGTCCCCTTATACTCTTCGTACCCGGGGCCTCCCAGCCATACTCTGTCGTAAGGCATATAGGACGGAGCCGTTCCGCCACAACCTGAAGGCGGTGGTACTGAATCCGGAGTATAAACCAGCTTCAGGTGCTCATAATCGGTATGGCAACCTTCGCAGGTGCCATAGCTAAGGGCCTTCATGTCCTTATTGTTTACCATGGTACAACTGGAGAATGATATTACTACTATTCCTAATAGCAGTATGGGTTTAAAAAGTCTTAACGCTAATTCATTCATCTTATTAAACAATTCAATGGTTTAGTAATCTATTGCGTGTTAAGTATTACCTTATGTATACTAAGTTTTCCTGGTTAAGGTTGCATCCATAGTTGTTAATCGTGAAAAAATTAACACTAAAGTATGCTTTACACCGGGATTTTCTTAACACGTGGTAAAGTTTGGTGATTTTTACCAATTTACCAATGACAGATGTAATGTTATAACACCCTCTTTCGTGCGTATTGGATTGGTAAATTAACTGATGCGGATCAGTACTTTTTATGACTTATTCTTTGTATATTTGCAAAATAATCTTCAATAAACGTTATGGAGAATAGTCTGAAGTTTACCGGTTGCACAATAAGTTCTCATTCCTGCGATTGCTTTAAAACTCTGAGTGAGGAAGAAGAAAAGCTCCTGAATGATAATTCAGTAATTGTAAAATATAACAAAAGGGAAGTACTCTGCAAACAGGGAAGTCTTGTAGACCATGTAATGTATATGGAGAAAGGTCTTGCAAAGATCTTTGTTGAGGATGGAATAAACTCGCTGTTGTTAAGGATAGTCCCGGATCGTAATTTTCTTGGACTGGCTGCCGTAGCCGAAGAGCATCGTACATTCCCATATTCAGCGATGTCTTATATCGATTGTGAAATAAGGCAGATAGATGTGGGTATTTTCAGAAAACTAATTGCCCAGAACCCTGCTTTTGCGAAGCAAATAATAGATATTCTTAGTTCCAACAGCGTTCAGCTGTATGGAAGATTTTTCTGTCTTACCTACAAGCAGGCCTACGGTCGGCTGGCAGATATAATTCTCTGTCTTGGTGACAGAATCTTCAGGAACTGCGAGTTTGAGCTTCCCTTATCACGAAAGGACCTTGCTGAACTTTCCGGCATGAGTTCAGAAACTCTTATAAGGATGTTGAAAAAATTTAATGATGAGGGTCTGATCGAGATGAAGGGAAAGGCATTTACAATCCTGGATTACGAGCGCCTGCGCAAAATAAGTATTACAGGTTAGCTTTGCCACAGGCAACCATTATGCCACATACCGGGTCATTATTCAAAAAGACCCTATCCAGATGAGAGCTTATTCAAGATTCTTTCTCCCCCTGTTTCTTAGCCTCTTACTTTTTTCATGTGAGAAAGAAACTCCGCTTGCCAGTTACTTTGAGTATGAAATAACGAAGTATCCTGTTGATACAGGAATGCTTGAGGCTTATGGCAAAACAGATCCTGGTGATGCAGGGTACAATTTTGATATTACATTACATTCGTCCGGAATTATATTTGATCCTGTTGCTGAGACTTTCAGCGGATATGGAAATATTGTCTACCTGGAAATGTATTCGGCTTCGGAAGCAAGTCTTGAACCCGGAACATATACCTTTGATAATACAGGCTCAGGGAGTCCACAAACCTTTGATATTGGCAGATTTGGGATGTATGTTAATATGGACGAACAATCGGGAACAATTGTGCTCGCAAATTCAGGCTCTGTGAGGGTAGAAAAATCAGGAGCTACCTGGACTTTAAATATTTCCTGTACCACTTCTGCCGGAAATCCAATAACAGGTTTTTATAAGGGTGAGCTTGAATACTTTGATAGAACAAACTAAGAAGAATTCCTGGTTTATTTGAGAATAAGAGTCTCTGCGACTTAACTGGTTAAACTAATAGGTGGTGTTGGTTTATTACGGTTCAGAACATATATTTCAGGTCGATCATTTTGTTTAATGCCTTTTTCAAGAAGCGTATTCTCTAATGTTAAGCGGGCTTTTTCGGGGCTGTTATTTTTTATGCTTAAATGAGCCAGACAGATATGACTGAGATTGGCGGAGAGGGTATTTGCCAGAAATTCTGAAGTTTGTTTATTACTCAGATGGCCCTGGTCTGAGCTGATCCTTTTTTTCAGAAAATACGGATATCTTCCCTCAGACAGCATTGTTTCGTCGTAGTTTGCTTCAATTACTAGCAGCCTGGCTTTATTAATATACAGGGCAGCAGTTTCACTTATATAGCCAAGGTCAGTAGCGATAGTAATCCTGTTATCATCCATGCAGATATGAAAGCCTATTGTTTCGGGGGCATCATGCGAAACGGCAAAAGTTATAATTTTCATATCGGCAAGGGTAAATTCCTTTTCAAGGCGTATTTCACGAATGCAGGGGCCGGGAATATTTTTACGGTGAATATTTATGCTATCCCATACCTTCCTTGTAGTAAAAACAGGTATATGATGCCTGCGTGCAAGTACTTCGAGTCCCCGTGTATGGTCGCTGTGATTATGACTGATAAGCACAGCCATTACAGCTTCAATGGAAATATTGTTTTCTTCCAGGAATTTCCTGGTCTGTCGGGCCGGGATACCGGCGTCAATGAGTATCCCCTTTGACTGTGATCCGATATAGTAGCAGTTTCCACTGCTGCCACTGCTAAGGCTGTAAAAGATAAGTTCTTTCAAGAATCTGTATCAGGGTTAAGATGAGTAGAAATTTCTTCGGAATATTCTTCTGAAGATAAGTAATCAAGGAGCTTAATATCGGCCTTCACTAATTGAACAACATTTAACAATAGATTTTTTGTCTCAGAAAGCATTTCAATATAAGTTACGCTTACTTTAACTCCTTTTTGTGTTTTCTTGATTATTTTAACCCTGTTGTACAGAATATCATTAATAAGATTTATCATTTTATCCCTCTGTAGCACCAGCTCATCAACCTGATTATACTTTCTATGCTTTAAGAGGTCGATCAGGAATTCAAAAAAACTTCTTATCTGCTTGTTAAATTCTGCCAGGCTACTGTTTTGCTCCCGGTCTGAAGCATGATTATTGTCAAGGTGGTTAAAAGCTGGCTGAACAATGTGTGTAAGTGAATTGCACATCTCAATCATATATGTAACAACCTGAACGTAGTGGTGTCCACTCTCCAGGTCACTTTCTTCAAATTTCTTCAGGGTATTCGGAATCTCTTCCCGTATTTGTTTAATATCATTTGTGAGCTTCTTGGCTTCTTTCCGGAGCCGCTTCAGGTCTTTATGTTTTTCTTTAAGGAAAGAGGTATAGCATTGATCTAATATATTAGAAACTTCAATAAGAGAATGCTTAACTTCATCATCGCATGATTTCAGGACCTGGTATGGTGCCAGAATACTGTTGTCCCGTGTTTCACTTTCTTTTTCTTTTTCTGATTTTTTCCTGTGTATTGAGTGGGTTTTAAATAATATATATCCTGAAAGTCCTATAAGAGCAATAATTACCGGCATTTTTCCAAAGAAGATAAGTATGCCTATAATAAGGGAGGCAAGAAAAGCAATAAATGCAGTGAAAAACCATCCTCCAACTACAGTTAATACACCGCTTATCCGATAAACTGCGCTGTCTCTGCCCCATGCTCCATCTGCAAGGGATGTTCCCATGGCTACCATAAATGTTACGTAGGTTGTTGAAAGGGGTAGTTTAAGTGATGTTCCAATAGCAATAAGAATACTTGCCACGACAAGATTTACAGATGCTCTTACAAGGTCAAAGGCCATTTTATAATCCTTGTTTCCAAAATCAATATCCGCCTGGAACCTGCTCTCTACAAATTTAATCAGGCCATCGGGGCTGATTGTTCTAAGTCCTTTGCCTAATTCAACAGATTTTCTTACAATAAATCTTGCAAGTGACGAAGAATCAAAGCGTTCACTACCTTCATCCTGTCTGCTGAGATCGATTGTTGTTGCGGTAACAGACTTTGCCTTTTTCGACAGGCGCAGGGTAAGCACCATAATCATTCCGGCAGTAACCAAAAAGAGGATTGGAGTATTTACCGGCTCACGCAGGGTTTCCATCATATATGACCCGGCATCAGGGGATCCTGAAGCTGTAAAGGCCTTGAATGATTCAAATCCGGCCAGGGGTACACCTATAAAGTTAACCAGGTCGTTCCCTGCAAATGCCATAGCCAGGGCAAAGGTTCCAACAAGTACTGTTATTTTAAGTACGTTAATTCTGGTGAAAAAAATGAAGAGCTGGAATATAATGGTCCAACCTGCAAAACTGGCAAGCAGAATAATTGTTGTATGGCTTTTAATGTAGCTCAAAGCCTCGGGTGTTATCAATGTGGATCCCTTTGCACCTTTTATCAGAAGAAAATACAGGATGGATGTAATCGCAAAACCACCCCAGATACCACCCCAGTATTTCAGGGTGGATTCCTGTTTAAACGAAAATGCCAACCTCACAAACCATTGAACTAAAAGTCCAATATTAAATGCAATAACAATGGATAAAAAAATTCCGATTATGATAAGAACCGAACTCTCAATGTTAATATAATTTCCAATAGAATCTGTTCTTGTTTCTTCTCCTGTAACCTTCATCCAGGCCACGGCAACAGCGGCTCCAAGAATCCCGAAAACAATGGAAATCGTGGTTGAAGTTGGCAGGCCAACTGTGTTGAAGAAGTCAAGGAGCAGGATGTTTGTTATCATCACAGCCATAAAAATGACCATAATTTCGCTGAATGAAAAAAACTCAGGATTAAAGATCCCTTTCCTTGCAACCTCCATCATTCCATTTGAAAACACTGCTCCCGTTACAACCCCAATTGCTGCAATAAGCAGTATAATTTTAAATGGTGCGGCTTTTGAGCCAATTGCAGAATTAAGGAAATTTACTGCGTCATTACTTACACCTATAATCAGAAGCGAAATGGCCAGGATAAATAAAAAGCCAACGATCAGAACATAGTAGGTTGCCATTTACAGGAAATTGATAAAGACTTTTAAATTTAGATATTCCGACAACAATATATGTAAAAATTTAAGTTAGAATAAAGATAATTTTCAGGTTTCGATTTTTTTTGGTTGAAGAGAACCGTAAGTCCCTGTTCATGAATTCTGAACTTATATTTCCCTGGCTCCTTTAAGCAGCAAGCAGATGGAGAAAGTAATATCTCCAACATTAGCAGGTATTGCTGACAAGGCAAGAAAAACTAAAGCATAGTCCTTATAACCAGGAAGCACAAAATAAGCTGCAGCCTTATTACATGTTATCTGCACTTAAGTGCATTCGGTAGAGGAGGGTCGCTACGCATTATATGTAAATGATGCAGCAGTACTGGATTAAGTGTTACATACCTACTCGTGATTCTTTGGATTAAGGCCTATATTATTACTGCAGTAGTCATTCAGCCAGGCGGCACATTCTTCGATACTGTCGAACAGACAATCCTGAGGTAAAATGTCGGGTATTAAACGATTCTTTTTTAACATATAAAGTGGTTGGGGCTGAGTCAGGGTAAGAACAACCTTAATTCCTATTTTCTGCATCTCCTTGATTACCTCCTCAATTGCATAAAGTCCTGACTGATCAATATAGGGTACTTTCTTCATCCTGAAAATAATGACTTCTGCATCGAGCGGAATCTTATTAATGCGATCAAGCATTTTAGACGCTACCCCGAAAAACATTGGTCCGTCAAATCTTTTTATGTAAACGTGCTTGTAGCTGAGATCCAGGTTTGTTTCATCTTCCCATGCAATTTCCCGGTCATCTTTCTCAACCCTCTGAAGTGATGTGTTGTTTTCGACCATTTCGCTCGCCTTGCGCATAAAGATTACTGAGGCCATAACCATTCCAATAGCTACAGCCTGAAGCAGGTTAACAAAAACTGTCAGAACCAGGACAGAAACCAGTATCAGGGCATCAGTTCCCGGGATATTCTTAATATTTCTTAATGCCTTCCAGTCGATTATGCTTATCCCAACAGTAAGCAGAATGCCTGCCAGTGCTGCATGTGGTATATAGGCAACATATTTCCCAAGACCAAGTACAACAAGCATCAGGAAGCCTGCGTGTATAATACCGGATACTTTTGTTCTTCCACCCGATCTTACATTAACAACAGTTCGCATGGTTGCTCCGGCACCGGGTAAGCCTCCGAATAATGAAGCTATTATATTACCGATACCCTGGCCGATTAATTCCCTGTTGCTGTTATGCTTTGTGCGGGTAATATTGTCTGCAACAACAGAGGTAAGTAAGGTATCAATCGATCCCAGGCCTGCCAGGGTGAAGGCAGGAAGCAGAATCAGGCTTATATCAGAGAAGTTCAGATTGCTTAATGATGAAATCCTGAGCGAAGGCAGACCTTCCGGCATATTGCCTATTACAGGAGTCTGGAGAAAAAATACTGTACTGGTGAGTGTGACGATAATTAAAGCAAGCAGTGTAGCAGGCACTGCTTTTGAGATATAAGGGAATATATAGATAATCGCAATGGCAGACGAAGCCAGAATAACAGAATTGTAATTTATAATTGAGATTGAGTGGGGAAGTTGAAGAAAGATATCGGAAATTTTCCCGGGCGATTCTAATCCCAGTACGGGGTATAACTGGAAAAGTATAATAAGAATCCCGATCCCGCTCATAAATCCTGATAGAACAGGATAGGGAATAAATTTTATATACTTGCCTATTTTTAAGAAGCCGAAGATAAGCTGAAATATTCCCGCCAGAAAAAAGGTAAGAATTATTACTCCCCATGAATTTTCAATACTTCCGTATTTTGCAATGGCAGCAGAGGCAACGGCAGCCGATGCAACTGTCATCGGCCCGGTAGGACCACTTATCTGGGAATTGGTTCCTCCAAATACAGATGCAAAGAGACCCACCAGCATGGCTCCGTACAATCCTGCACTTGCCCCTAAGCCCGATTGTACACCGAAAGCAAGTGCCAGAGGCATTGCAACTACTCCCGCTGTTAATCCACCGTAAATATCACCTCTGATATTCTCTTTCCAGTTCTTAATCTGCTTTTCCATATTCATTAAATTGCCTGCTGTTTTGTATGCCTATTTTGTGTGGATTCTGAAGCCGGGCAAAATTAGAAAATTTCATGGTTGCTTATCATCCCTGGCATATAAATATATTTATAGTGTCTGCCAGGCCGGTAAACTAAAGGTAATGGCTTGAAAACACCAGTCAGAACACAAGGGTGCAAACAGGATCTTACTGGTATTTTTAGTGCTCTCGGGTCTCAATCTTTTTCGAAGGTATCATCGTAAACAATACCACCAGGCCAAGAAGGGCCACTAAAGCTGACATGTAATACACTCCCTTCATGTCTCCGATTGAATATCCTATCCCCATAATTAGTGGACCCAGGGTCTGACCAATCCTGAGAACCATACCATTTAATGACATAAAAGCTCCTCTCTGGTTATCGGGAGACAGATTTGCCAGGGAAGTTTGCAGGCTTGGCATATTAAGTGCCTGGGCAGAACCGAATATTAGGATCGGGATAAGAAAGAGATATAAATTATTTACATAAGGAATAAGCAATGAAACGATCAGATAAAATGTAAAAGCTGTTTTCAGTAAGAATAAACTGCCGAATTTATTGGTCAGCTTCCCTGCCTGGCTTGCAATAATTGCGGTGGTTAAAGAACTTATTGATAACAATACTCCAATTTGAGGAGCTGCAAGATCGAATTTTTGACTTACCAGGAAGGGGATGTAAGTTAAAAAAGCACCATAGAGTATAAGAAAGGTAAGTATCCCCAGAATGAATATACCCATGACTTCCTTTCTGACAACACTTATCGAGATGGCTTTAATATATTGCCTGAGATCAGAAACTCTTTCAATTTCCGGTTCCTTTATCCCAAAAACAACAAAAAGACCAACAGGAATGGCCAGTAAGGGCAAGATAAAAGGATAATACCAGGCAATACCCGCCAGTGCTCCGCCAATTAAAGGATAGGAAGCGGTAGATAAACTCAATACACTGGAGTTGTAGCCCATGGCAGCCGGGCGATCTTTTCCCCTGAAGAAATCACCTACCAGCGTGACATTGATTGCTCCCAGGGGTGCTGCACCGATTCCCTGTATAACCCGAAGGATAATAATCAGGTGGAAGTTTTTTGTGAAAAAGATTGAAAAACCTGCCAGCCCGAAAATAAAAAGTGAGGGAATTAATACTGCCTTCCTACCTTTTCTGTCGGCAAAAACACCAGCTACAGGGGTTAAGAATATACCTGGAAATGTAAATGCACTGATAAGAAGTGCTACCTCTGCTTTACTCAGATCCAGTGCCTGTGATATTTTTGGCAGGGCAGGTGTCAGACTCGCCACACCCATAACGCCAACCAGCGTGATGCTAAAAATAACATAAAGGCGCCGGTCTTTTAATAATCTGTTCTCACTCATAACTTACTTTACGACATAAAGAAAGCAATTTTTCTGCCTCTTATTGTTTTTTACTTCCATAAAAAGGGGATTACTCAAATTGATACATCCCCTTCTTATTTTATGGATTTGAATGATATTCAGGATCAGGCCAGGTGATTAAATCCCTGGCCCGGCGAGACCAGGTTTCTAATAGAGCAAGGGTATATGGATTGGACTTTTAGTGGTGCAGACATTTTGATAATAAATCAAGGGATCTATTCTATGAGCACAAAGCAATTGCACACTTAACTCCATCTGCAGCACTTGAAATAATACCTCCTGCAAATCCACTGCCTTCGCCAACAAAATAGAGATTTTCGAAGCCGGTGCATTTCCCGTTTCCATCACGCGAAACCTGGATAGGAGAGGAGGTCTTGCTTTCCAATCCCATCAGAACACCCTTGTCAAAGTCATGCAGCTTCCGGCTAAAATCCTTTATCCCATCCCTTAAGGACTGGTATACAAATGTTGGAATCATATTAAAAAGATCCGCGGAGTTTAAGCCCAGTGGGTAGCTGCTGCCCGGCAGACTTTTCGATTCTTTTCCTTGAATATAGTCAGCTGCCATAATTGCAGGAATTACATAGCTGTTGGAAAAGGCAAAAAAGCTTTCCTCCAGCTTATCCATCCAGTCAAGTATTTCAAGTGCTGAGCAGACCTTTCCCATCAGCATATTGGGATGAACTCCTGCCACACACCCTGCATTTGCATATTGGCCATTGCGCTTATACTGGCTCATTCCATTTACAACACTTTTTTCTTTATATGCTGCAGCCGGTACCACCATGCCGCCGGGACACATACAGAAACTATAAACTCCCAGGCCTGATGTCGCCTTCGTACTAAGCCGGTATTCTGCTGCCTTTACTCCGGGCAATGATTCCCTGCCCCACTGAGCCCGGTTAATTAGCTTTTGCGGATGTTCGATCCGGTGACCAATGGCGAAATTCTTTGTGCCAAACTGAATCCCTTTACCAATAAGCATGCGGTAAGTGTCGTAGGCAGAATGCCCGGTAGCGAGTATTACATGATCGGCTTCTATTTCACCCTTATCAGAAACTACACCCATGGCCATATTCCCTTTGAAAATAATATCCTTTAGTTGAGTGTCAAATAAGAATGTACCTCCATTTGTAATAAACTCACGACGAAGGTGGGCCACAATTACTTTTAAATTGTCGGTTCCCACGTGAGGATAAGCCATATATTCTATTTCTGCGGGGGCACCTGCTTTAACATATTCTGATAGGATGAAGCTGCGTTCCCTGGAGATGTGCTTTGATCTTGAGGTGAGCTTCCCATCTGAAAAGGTTCCGGCTCCTCCCTCCCCAAAGGCGTAATTATTCCGATCGTTAAATTTACCCTTGCTTTCGAAGTTCTCAATGGCCAATGAACGTTGCTCTACTTCTGACCCTCGTTCTAAAATAGTTACATTAAAACCAGCTAGTTGCAATACATGTGCGGCAAAAAAACCGGATGGTCCGCTTCCTATCACCACGACCTTCCCGCTTCGCTTTTTATATGGAATTTTCAGAGGTTCAGGAGCCACAAAATCATCTGCTTCTATTTTTTCTGAAGAAACAACCAGTCCCAGCAACCAATGTATATCATTTTTCTTCCTGGCATCCAGACTCTTCTTCTCAATCTGAAAGGAGAATTCCTTCAGGTTAAGTTGCTTTCCTATGGCATTTCTCAGAAGTTCCTCAGAATAATCTGCAGGTACCTTTATCTGTATGGTTTTGCAGCCCATATATAGTTTCTAAATAGGAATACAATATACAAGTTAAGTTACTATTTCCGAAGTTTAAAATAGTATCTGTTGAAACTCCCTGTAAATCTGAGGGTCTGCTTTACAAATTGATGTGCAGCGGAACTCCCGACTGCAGGGTCGGGAGAAAAACCCTGCATCCGCTATTAAGTATAATGATTCTTGCTGGTAAAAAGAATTGGAAACTTTAAAATTTTCT
>JAZBNV010000116.1:0-2800 GCA_036350795.1 Marinilabiliaceae bacterium | reverse complement strand
ATATCTTATATACCTCTATGGTAAAAGATGGCCTCTGACTATCGTGCCTGGGGCTGAACACGATCATGCCCTGATGTTCGCATCAGAAGAAGGCCGGGAATGGTTATTTAACTAGAAAATCTCATTTCCCCTATCAGGGCCTGAAGCCAGATGGTGCATGCCTGAATTGTTATTAATGCTTTGCTCCGGAAAGGAGCATGTATACGACGATCTGCAGGTCAGGATAAGAACCAGGAAGCTAATTTTAAGTATCTTTCCTGCATGATAATAGATGCTCATACACATATAGGGGAAATTAGTTTTCCTGTAGGCAGGAGCAGGATTTCCTCAATGCCCGAACATACCCTGCTGGATGCTATCGAAAAATATTCTATTGATTTTATCCTGGTTTCAAGTATTGAAGGAGCCGAGTTTAATTCTGACAGGGAACTAATGCCGGCAGACAGGCAGATTCCTCAACTGGTTTCAATGCAAAGGGTGGTGGATTTTGTTATGAAGAACAGGCAGAGGGCAAAGGCCTTGTTGTGGGTAAAGCCTTATAGTGAGGAGCGGAGCAGCGAACTGGATGAATTTATTCGCACTAACAGGGAATTTATTGCAGGGCTGAAGATACACCCCAAGTTATCGAACATGGAATTCAGGGATAAAAGAATGATGCCTTTTATCGGGATGGCAGGTGAATATAACTTACCGGTATTAGTGCATACAGAAGACGATGGCAGGTCAAATGTCGGATTCGTGGAGGAGGTAGCAAAAAAATACAGGGAGATTAACTTTATCATGGCTCATATGGGAATGGGAAGTGATAACAGGGAAGCAATCGGGATAATAAAACGAAACCCTAATATTTATGGAGACATTGCACTGGCAGAAAGCGGGAATGTTGTAAGAGCCATAAATGAATGCGGCTCAGATAAAATAATTTTCGGTTCTGATGCACCTGTTTTCGGGATAGACACATATAAGAATTACCTGCCTGTAATTGACTCTATAAAATCAAATTTTAGTGGAGAAGAAGTTGATAATGTCCTGTATAAAAATTCCATGAGCCTGTTCAGGCTGAATGATATCCATGGAGAGACAGTATAGGATTCAATAAATATTTATTTGTTCAATTTTCAGAAGCTTCAGTTACATTAAAGTCTGAAGCTACACTTCCCGGTTTTTCAGTTCCCAGCGAATATACATGAGAACGAAGCTTCTGTGCCCATTCAAAATTTGAACGGCTCTTGTCAAAGGTCTCATATGAAATTGGCTTACCAATAGTAACTTTGACTGTTGTATGCTTTTTTTTGAAAATTTCGCGTGGAAGAAGCATCAGTTCAATAACTGTTTTTATTCCAAAAATCCGCCTGAATATGAAGATTGCATAGAAAAGTCGTGAATTTCTTCCATAAAAGTAGAAAGGTACTATATCTCTCTGGCTTGAAACAGCTTTTGCAATAAAACTCTTTTGCCAGGGCAGATCCCTTACTTTGCCCTCTACCAGCCTGGATACTATTCCTGCCGGGAAATGTGTTATGGGTTCACTGCTGTTATAGGTTTCATTTATTGCATTCAGATACTCCCTTGATGACCTGCCAAAGACATTTACAGCAGCTACAAAGGGTCTTAATTGTGGAACAAAGGCAAAGGAGTCGTTGGCAATTGCTTTTAGGCTGCCGTATTTCTGAGAAACCGTGTATGTAAGGATTAAGCCGTCAAGAATCCCGAAGGGATGGTTGGCTACAAAAAAGCACTTTCCATTTTCCGGCAGGTTTTCGATTCCTTCAATATCAAGTTGCAGGTTAAATTCTTCTATAACTTTTGGAAGGAATTCAAGTGCGGGGTACCCGGCGTACTTATTTATTATGGAATTTATTTCCTCCTGCTTAATTATTCTGATCAGTAAACGAACAACAAAGGGAGGCAGGCTTTTCAATAACCTGGAATCCCGTTCCCGGATAGTTTTGGCAAGATCAATATGTTTTATTTCATTATCCATCCGGATCTTCATATCAATATTAACGGTACGAAGGTAGATAAATAGATGAAAAAAAAAAGAGGTCAGAACGGCCTCTTTCTTTATATTATGATAAACTGAATTATTTTACATCGAAGGAAGTGCTTACAGTACCACCCTTAACAGAATCATATTTAATCGTGATTTTTCCTGAACCTTTTACCAGGTACTGGATAGTACGGGATGTTTTACCCGGGTGACCGTTCCTGATCATTATTCTTTTCAGGTCGTGCTGATCGATTTCCTGGCTTACAGGGTTTAAATAATCGTTTGTAAGCGGATCGTCTATCCAGCTTGCAGAAATTATATCTACATTTCCCTCCAGGGTAAGGAGATCGGGTCTCACAACATTATTCTGGGCTGCCTTGGCTGTTATGGTTGGCGCCACTTTGGGATTAGAGAACTCAAGCCATACCTTATATACATCCTTCCCCAGCTTTTCCACCTTATAATCACCCATCTTCATCATTGGCATTTCATCGGCCTGGTAAAGAGTAAAGGCCATATTCCTGTGGCAAAGCTCCTCATTCATAAACCTGGGAGGAATCCTTCCCCTTGTCTTTTTCCATCGGCCACCCATTTCAACCTTACCGTAATCCGGGTGATCAAATTCCTTCCAGTCAACATACTGGTCGCCAAATTCAAGATAGTCGTCGAAGAAGAAGGAGCCCTTTTGTCCCGAGATCGGACTGTTGGGATCCTGGCTTTGCTCCTGTAGCTCGGGGCTTGTAAAGTATTGTCTTCCGTTCCATAGCTCATTAGAGAATGATATCATTCCCAGCCCGTCGCTGGTCCAGT
>JAZBNV010000115.1:0-4400 GCA_036350795.1 Marinilabiliaceae bacterium | reverse complement strand
TTGTTCTCACATCACTGGTAATTCTCTCATCGTGCAAGACAGAAGAACAGGATAACCGCGAAGAAATGGCAAGGCGCAGTTCGCAGAGAGATGCAGTTACAGTATCCACTGTGGAACTTAAGCGTTCAACATTCTATCACGAACTGGTCTCAAATGGTAAGGTATATGCCAGAAGTATTACAGCAGTTCCGTTCAGGGTAGAGGGCACAATTGAGAAAGTATATGTGCGAAACGGGCAAAAAGTAGAGAAGGGACAGCTTCTTGCCCAGATTGAGGATTTTACTTACAGGATGCAGCTCGAGAAGGCCATGCAGGCCCTTGAGAAGGCAAGAATCCATTTCAAGGATGAGATGCTGTCGAATCATGGTTCTCTTGATACGACAGGCTTAAACGAGGATAAAATGAGCATCTTCAGAACCAGGAGCGGAATGGCCGATGCAGAACTGGGCCTTGAGGAGGCAGAATATAAGCTCAGGCATACAAGGATAACTGCTCCCATCGGTGGCGTAATCGCCGACCTTGAGGCCAAGGAGCAAAACCAGTCAACACAATATAAAGATGGATTCTGCAGGGTGATAGATAACTCGGTACTTGAGATAAAATTCCCCGTACTGGAATCTGAATATGCCTTCGTTGATAACGGGATGCCTGTGACAGTACTGCCTTATGTTGATGAAGCACAGACCTATACTGCCAGAATAACGAATATAAACCCGGTAGTGGATGAAAATGGTATGGTAATGGTAACCGCTACAATGAATAATGGTGGCAAACTGCTGGAGGGAATGAACGTAAAGATAAAGATAAGGAAACCTTCGCCAGACAGGCTTGTGGTTCCGAAGGAGGCACTGGTAATAAGGCAGGGCAGGGATGTGGTTTTTGTACGCCAGGATTCGCTGGCTATATGGAAATATGTTACTACCGAGTTCGAGAATTCCGACTCCTTTTCTATCCTGGAAGGTCTTGAGGAGGGAGATCTTGTAATCTATAAAGGCAATGTAAACCTGGCCCACGAAACAGTGGTGAAAGAGGATAACAAGTGACACTCAGCCGTCATACCGGGTATTTATCGTCATTCACGGTTAATATAGTCTTTGTTTTACTTATAATAATCGGGCTGGCTGTTGTTCCCTTGTTATCGCTGCAGCTTAACCCAACCCGCTATCTCCCTTCAATGACCATATCGTGGAGCTGGCCTCTGGCACCCTCAAGGGTTATTGAGCAGGAGGTGACTTCGGTGCTTGAAGGTGTGGTATCCACTATTCCCGGTGTACAGAAGATAACATCTACAACACAGAACGGATCAGGCTTTATCAGGCTGGAGTTCGACAAGGAAGCCGACCTGCAGGATAAACGTTTTGAGGTTGCCTCTATTATGCGGGAGGCAAAGCACAAACTGCCTCCGGAAGTATCTTATCCGCTGGTGAGGATGAATATGCCGGATAATGAAAGCGGGACAGATATCCTGATCTATGAAATTAACGGCACGGCAAGCCCGGCCTATATACAGAAACTTACAGAAGAACAGATTAAGCCAAGGATAGCTGTAGTGGATGGCATCTACGATATTAACGTTTACGGAGCCAGCCCGATGGAATGGGAACTGGTATACGATTACGACAGGCTGCATGTACTGGGTTTAAGTTCGCTTGATATCAGGAATGCAATCTCGAATTACCTTAAAGAAGAAGAAATCGGCTCAGCCCTGGAGATGCAGGAGGGGATGAAGGATACCAGGATATATATTACACTGGCAGGCCATATAGCCGATAAAATAAGCTGGAGCGATATCCCGGTGTCAATGGTAGACAGGAGGACAATTTTCCTTGGCGATATATCAGAGATAAGGCTGAAGGAACAGAAGGCAGGGAGCTACTTCAGGATAAATGGCTTAAATACCATCAGGATGGTTATCAGTGCTGAAAAGGGCACAAATAATATCAGGGTTGCTGATGCTGTAAAAGCTGAAATGCATGTACTGGAAAATGAATTGCCACCAGGCTACAGCACACGTGTTGATTATGATTCAACGGTATCACTTAAAGAGGAATTGCTTAAGGTTTTTTACCGTACAATTGCCTCGGTAATCCTGCTGCTGGTCTTTGTTCTTATAATAAGCCGGCAGCTTAAGTACCTTGCAATAATAACTATCAGTCTTATAGCCAACCTGGCTGTAGCCTGTATCTTCTATTACCTGTTCAGGCTCGAGCTGCACCTTTACTCGCTTGCAGGAATAACGGTTTCGTTTGGTATTATTATCGATAATACCATTGTTATGACCGATCATCTCAGGCACCATGGCAATAAAAAAGTATTCCTTGCGATAATGGCGGCAACCCTTACTACTGTGGGGGCGCTTTCGGTTATATTTTTCCTGGACGAGGAGTCTAAGGTAAAACTCAGCGATTTTGCTGCTGTGGTAATAGTAAACCTGATTGTGTCGCTGGGTGTGGCCCTGTTCTTTATCCCTTCGCTCCTGGATAAGGTTCCGCTACCGGTAAAAAGGACAGCAAGGATAATTCGGCGAAAAAGAAGAACAATCAGGTTCAGTAAGGTTTACAGCACTTATATAAACCTGGGACTGAGGTATCGCAAGGTATTGATAATTATAGTTATACTTGGATTTGGCCTGCCTGTGTTCCTG
Organism: Marinilabiliaceae bacterium; assembly: GCA_036350795.1. GTDB lineage: Bacteria > Bacteroidota > Bacteroidia > Bacteroidales > VadinHA17 > JAUVKT01. The sequence continues at coordinate 1,756 of JAZBNV010000115.1, read as the reverse complement.
GTTCCCGATAAGCTGCCAAAAGAAGAAGATTACTTCTACTCGCGGGAAGAACCTGAGCTTACAAAATTCCAGGAGTTTTATAATAAAACAATCGGGGCCAGGAAGTTTAACCAGGATATCAGGCCCATAATTGATAAAGCACTGGGAGGATCACTCAGGCTCTTTGCCGATAAACTGAAATCTTCTTTCAGTTATTACTATTATGGCAGTTCAGAAGAAAGCAGAACCCAGCTTAATGTAAGAATAGGCCTTAGCCAGGAAGGACTCACCATCGAACATCTCAACGATATCTGCAAAAGGGTTGAAAATATGATAGCCGGGTATGACGAGGTGGAGAATTTTGTAACACGTATCAACAGCGGTGAATCGGCAAGCATTACCATAAGCTTTGACCCTGAAGAAGAAAACGGGATATTTCCTTTTATCCTTAAAATCAGGATAGAAGATTTTATGATGGGAATTGGCTCATATCATGTTTCGGTTTCAGGAGTAGGGCGGGCTTTCTCAAACCAGGTAGGCAGCGACTATATACGGGGATCCTATACTGTGGTGATGAAAGGTTATAATTATGATCAGTTGATGCAATATGCCGAAGATCTCAAAACCAGGCTACTTACCCATCCCCGTATACAGGATGTGTATGTTATGGGCAGTGGTCAGAGGTACGGAAACAAGAAAATTACCCGTAACAGGCTTAGCCTGGATTCGTACTACCTTGCAGCCAACAGGTCAGACCTCAGGTTTGCTTTTTCTGAGATAAACAAATACTCAAGATCGAACTATCCCTGGAGCCAGGTATATGTAGACGGCTTCAGGGCTCCTCTGAGTATAAAGGCAGAGCAGTCTGAAGAATATGATTACTGGACCCTTATGAACCTTCCTGTCAGAACTCCCGGCGGGGTGATGGTAAAGATGAAAGACTTCTCAGATCTAAAACAGGACGTCACCGATAATATGATAACCAGGGAGGATCAGCAATATGTCCTGATGGTAATGTATGATTTTATCGGGAATTCGGAACTGGGTTCAATTATTTTAAACAGGAATATTAACGAGACTAAATCCATGCTTCCCATAGGCTATTCGGCCGACAGATCGCTTTATTCGTATTCGTGGGGCGAAAAGAAAGGAAATTACTATCTTATCTTCCTGGTAATTTTAATAATATATTTTATCTGCGCAATTCTTCTTGAGTCGCTTGCCCAGCCCTTTGCCGTTATCAGCCTGATCCCATTTTCATTTATAGGGGTCTTCCTTACCTTCCATATTTTCAAGATCAGGCCTGACGAAGGTGTGCTGGCAGCAATGCTTCTGCTGGCCGGACTGGTGGTTAATTCAGCCCTTTATATAGTTAACGATTACAATAATTTCGGCAAGGCAGGACGGAATGTTACGCGCTTAAGAACTTATATCAAAGCCTATAATGCAAAAGTAATACCAATTGCCCTTACCATACTGTCTACAATAATAGGGCTTATGCCCTTCCTTATTGCAGGAAAGGATGAAAGGTTCTGGTTTTCGCTGGCAGCCGGTACTATTGGTGGATTACTGTTCAGCATGATAGGACTGATATTTTTCCTGCCCATATTTATGAGATTGAGAATGAAGAGGTAGAGGGTGGAGAGTGGAGAGTGGAGGGTGGGAGAAGATGAGAAGATGAGAGTGGGGGAAGATGAGAAGATGAGAGTGGGAGAAGATGAGAAGATGAGAAGATGAGAGTGGGAGAAGATGAGAGGTGAGCGGAAAGGTAGAAGAG
>JAZBNV010000114.1:0-5527 GCA_036350795.1 Marinilabiliaceae bacterium | reverse complement strand
GGGAATGGAAGTAAGTGCCGGGTTCATTGTTGGCTTTGACAGTGACAGGGAAAATATATTCAGAAGACAGGTGGATTTCATTGAGAAAAGCGGGATAATAACAGCCATGGTGGGATTGCTTAATGCACCGAGTAAAACCAAACTATACATGCGACTGGCAGGCGAAGGTCGAATACTGGGTACTGCGGATGGCAACAACACTAACGATGTTTTAAACTTTGAACCAAAAATGGACCGTGAAGTGCTGGTAAAGGGATATCATTCCATCCTTAAGAGCATTTATTCTGCCAGGGCTTATACCAGCAGGGTAATATCTTTTATTAAGGAATACACTCCCAGGGTTGAGACACGCCCGGGAATTAGCATCGAAAAGGCAGGCGCACTGGTAAAATCGGTACTTATACTTGGTATTATCAGCCGCGATCGCGCCAGCTTCTGGAGATTGCTTTTCTGGAGTCTTTTTAAGCGTCCTAAAATGCTAACGCATGCCGTTACCTATAGTATCTATGGTTATCACTTCAGGAAGGTTTTCAATATAAGATAAGAGGATTATTATTAGGCATGGCTTTTATGATATGCCGGTGCATGCGAAAAATTAAGCTCCAAAACCACAATTATTGCCTTTTTACCTTGCTTTTCCTGAAACCATCCATATTAAGCTCAATATCAAGGTTTGGATTATAGTTCTCATCATCGGTATATAGCACATTTCCCAGATCATCAACCCACCTGTAGTCCCATTGGTTCGAACCTGTCTCAACTTCCTGTGTATAGGGATTTACATAATCTTCCTGGTTTGTAAGATTAAGGTAAGCCTGGTGGTGAATGTAAGCATTGGTTTCGGCATGGCCTTTTTGTATTTCTTCTCCGATGCGTGAAATATCCTGCATCGTTTTTATCATTGTATTTCCTCTCTGTTGCTGGCCTCTTAATTCTCCGGCAATCCATGTCGGGTTCAGGGTAACAGATGAGCCTATCTCATGAAAAAGCGGCTCCCATCTTCCAAATTCATTTTCGGGGGAGCGGATAATTATAGTACTCCTGTTTTTCCACATGCCTGCGGTGTAAGGACCCATATCCTGTATTATACAAAATGCTCTTTCTCTATATTTTACGCCATCTTCAGAGTAAGTGTATTCCAGCAAAGCTGCTGAATACTTACAGGCCATCTGTTTCATCATATCGAGTTCGTAACAGAGCTTCTCTACCCCGGGAAGGCTCTCAGATATTACTATAGTGAGGTCTGTAAGGCCTTTATGAACCCAGGGAACAAGGTAAGAGCGAAGATAATCGGCAGCCGTCATCTTATGCAGAACCGGCATACCATTATAAGAGCTTCCTTCACGAAACATCCCTGCAACATATGACCCTGATAGGTCTACATAGTAAATATCAGGCAACCAGTGAATTGCCACGGTACCTTTTTTATCGCTTTTTAAGGCAAAATCTGTTTTAGCTTCTATTGCGTTTGCAGCTCCACCTGAAGAAACAGGATCCCAGCGTATAATACCACCTTCAAGCAGCCACCCGGCAGGTTTTAGAATAGTAAAGGCCTTCTCATTTGGTTCACTTACTTTTTCCAGCAACATACCTTTTCCCGGCTGTGCATTAATCCCAATGGAGATAAAAAACAGGAGAATAATAGAAATCTTTGCACTATTCATACTTATATCATTATATAGAAGCAAGATACAAATATCAGGGTAAAGTGCGAAAGCCTGATTACAGAAAATACTTATGGCTGTGAATTCAAAATCCGGCACACCCGGAATCTTGCTTCAGTATTTATGCCGGCTGCCTTTCCTTTTTTTCCAGCTCTCTTTTCAGGAACCATACATCAAGATCTGCATCCTGATCATGCCATTTGTTATAAGTTTCGAAGCCTACATAATTGTAGAGTTTAAGGATCTTCTCAATTGTAGTTTCGATCAGTATAGGGATATTATACTCCTTTGAACGATCAATAAGATGATTATTGATATCTACCAGGCCACGGATACTTGTCTTATCCCGGACACTGCCAAGCAGCCATACATACAGGTAATCATCAAAATCAGCCCTCCGGCTCCTGATTATCTTTTCCCTTTTCAATGTTGGAAGCAACTGCGAAAACCTTATAGCCCTCAGGAACATCCTGGCATACTTCAGGTTACCGATAAAACCTCTTTTAAACTCGCTGATCCTGTAATAGAAAATAACTGTTGTCTTATCCTTAGATAAATAAATTCCATTAAAGCCACTCACCAGGTCGTATGCATATTCTGCCATAATCCTTACAGACCTGAGGGGATTTTTTTTCTTCATCATGGCATTTGTCCGGGGGTTCTCAATAAATGCCTGGGAGATTATATCAATGATTATTTGCCTGTCAGTTTTATGCATAGTCAGCAAAAGTAACTAAAATAGGCAAAACAGGGAAATGACCTGCATATTCCTGCGCAACAACCTTATTTGCACTAACAAAAGGCGATCTCTTCAAAGCCAGATCAGAATTAACATCAGGATTTGCTCCGGGCCGGAAAAATATTCTTGACTTTGTTTAATAAAAGTCATAACTTATTCAGGCCAAACAGATTAATAAGCTAACCTTAAAACCATCAGGATATGAAAAAAGCATTGCTCCTTCTGGCTTTTCTATGCACTCTTCCTAATCTTATACAAGCTCAAAAGACTTATGTCCCGGATGATATTTTTGAAAATTACCTTATAGGGAAAGGATGGGATGATGTGCTGGATGATTCGGTAATTACAGCTAATATTTCGGGGAGAACCTACCTTGATATTTCTTATAAAAGCATTAATGACTTAACAGGTATTGAAGATTTCCTGGCACTGCAGATCCTGCATTGCGAGAATAACAACATCTCTTCCCTGGATATAAGTAATGCATCTGTATTGAGACAGCTATACTGTGCAAACAATTCTCTTAGCAGTTTGGATCTTAGTAATAATAGTGCATTGCAGCTTCTTTCCTGCTATAATAATAATATAGCTGGTCTAAACCTTAACCAGAATACAGCTCTGCAAAACGTTAACTGTTACAATAATGAACTTGAGACAATATCTGTCAGCGGAGCTACAAAGCTTGAAGTATTTATGTGCGACGCAAACAAAATTACAATACTTGATCTAAGCCAGAATACAGCCCTAATAACTGTAAGCTGTACCAGTAATCAGCTTATTAAACTGGATGCAAGGAATGGAGAGAACAGCAGGATAACAACCTTTAACGCCACGTCTAATCCGAACTTAAGCTGTATTGAGGTTGATAATGCAGAAGCTGCCAATAATGGAGATACTCCATATAACTACTGGTCAAAGGATGTTACAGCAACATATTCTGAGGATTGCGTTTTACCAAGAACTTATGTTCCAGATGATAACTTTGAACAGGCATTAATTGATTTAGGATACGATAATGAGATTGATGACTATGTAACTACATTCATTATTTCAAGTGTTTCAAGTCTTAATGTATCAGGTAAAAATATTGCCGACCTGACGGGTATTGAAGAGTTTTCGGACCTGGGTCAACTAAACTGCAGCAACAACCTGCTGACAAACCTGGACATCAGCCAGAATACTTTGCTTACCTACCTGAATTGCAGTAATAACCTGCTTACGTATCTAGATGTGCGAAATGATCACAATTCAATACTTACAACTCTGGATGCAAGCAATAATTCATCACTGAGCTGCATACAGGTAGATGATGAAATTAAAGCAAATAATGGAACCTATCCTTATAATCTTTGGGTAAAAGACAGCGGAACATCATATTCAGCAAATTGTTCGCTCTCAGGTATAAGAATTTATGTTCCGGATGACAGGTTCGAACAAATATTAATCGATAATGGATGGGATAGTGCACCACTTGACGATTATGTAAATGCCTCAGTAATCTCTTATGTAACAGCACTGAATGTAAATTCTGAATATATCCAGGACTTAACAGGTATTGAAGGTTTTACAAACCTGGTTTCACTTAACTGTTGTAACAATCTGCTAAGCAGCCTGGACGTGAGTCAGAATACCAGACTTAATTCATTAATATGCTACACCAATCAGCTAAGCAGCCTGGATTTAAGTAATAATACTGAACTGATAAGCCTCAATTGCACAAATAACCTGCTTGAAAGGCTGGACATGAGTGCCAACCCTGAATTAACATACCTGGATTGCCAGAACAACCAGATTGATAGTATTAATATAAAAAGCAATAATAAATTGGATTACTTAAGCTGCCGAAAGAATCTCCTCCTGCGTCTGGACCTTAGCAATAATGACAAATTGCAGTCGCTGGACTGTTCTGACAATAATCTGACAAAACTGGATGTTCAGAATAAAACCTCTCTTACCTACCTTGATTGTAGTCAGAATCAATTAACAGATTTAAGAGTGAGCGGAACAATCATTAGAAATTTAAAATGTCACTATAACCAGCTCAGCACCCTTGATTTAAGTACAAATAACAACATATTACGGTTAGAGTGTAACAGTAACCAGCTTACAGCTTTAGACCTTAGCCAGAAAACGGATCTATGGCTGATAATATGCAATGATAATCAAATTGCCAGTCTTGATCTTAGCGATAATACTTCATTGGTTGATTTTGTTTGCCATCACAACCTGCTTACTGAACTTGACATGACAAATAATACGCTTTTAGGAAGTATAAATTGCTCCTACAATCAAATAAACACCCCATTAGATCTGTCTTCATGTCCTGATTTATTATCGGCAAATGTTTCAAACAACCCGGTGGAGGAAATAATCCTACCCGGGGAAGCGAAAAGCAAAGCAAACAACAAGCTTGATAACCTCAATATTTCATATACTTTAATTACATCAATCAACATTTTGAATAATACCGATCTTAATAATCTTAATGTACAGGGTATTCCTCTTGACTCACTTGATGTATCAGGAAATGCAGGTCTAAGTTATCTTAATACCACAGGGACAAACCTGGTATGCATCCAGGTAAACCAGGATCAACTTAATAATATACCAGCAGGATGGACAAAAGATGCTATAACAGTGTATTCGACCGACTGTAAAGCAACAACAGCGATTGAAGATCCTGCATTTACAGAATCCATATGCATATATCCAAATCCTGCAGGAGAGATTGTATACATTGAATCACCTTTTCGTATCGAGAAAGTAGAAATTCTTTCTGTAACTGGAATGAAACTAATGGAAATTAATAATGATTGTAAGGCAATACCTATTGAGTATCTTACTCCTGGTATTTACATATTGAAGATTGAGTCTGGACCATCTTATGCAATAAAGAAATTTTCAAAAAAGTGACGAAAGAAAGCCAGCCTGCCTGCCGGCTTAACTGCCAATGAAATAACAGGAGGCAGGCTGGCAATTCAACAATCCAGCTATACAATCACTTTTACCTAAGTATTTCGTTTTTCTAACGCTGAAGTGCTTATCGTGTCCTTCTTCTGTTCTCTCACTCCCCTCTTCCCCTCTTCCCCTCTTCTCCTCTTCCCCTCTTCCCCTCTTCCCCTCT